>DAHWDR010000189.1:0-15595 GCA_027330745.1 Acetobacteraceae bacterium
CCGAGCGCGCTATGTTTCGCCCGTAAGGGTTTCGATCCGGCGGCGGATTTCCTGTTTGTCGGCACTGGTCAAATCCTCCTTCGCGTTCTTCGCGTAGATGTCGAGCAGAAACAGCACGTCGCGGGCGAGCAGCACGAAATAAATCACCCGTGCCCCACCCCGCTTGCCGCGCCCCGGCAGCGCAATCCGGGCCTTGCGTGCCCCGCCGGCGCCTTGGATCACCGGCCACGCTTCCGGCCGCGCCACGATCTCAGCCTCGGCCGCCGCCCGAGATTCGGCGGTCAGCAGCCGAGCCGCCGCCCGCCTATAGCCACGCGTCGCGATCACCTGCATGACGGCACATTCCATATACGACAGCGTAGGGGGGCGTTCAAGTCTCGTCGGCCGCGATCCGGTTTGTCGGCACCGGCCTCACGCCTCCCACGCCACCAGATCATCCAGGTCCACCCTCAGCACGCGCGCCAGCGTCCGCAGCGTGCGCAGGCTGCCTTCCTTCTTCCCGGTTTCCATCTCGCTCAGCATCGCCGGGCTGATCCCGGCCTGGCCCGCCAGCGCGCGCAGGCTCAGTCCGCGATGCGCGCGCCAGACCCGCAACGGTGCCTCCCCGGCGGCAAGCCGGCGCACCACCGCGACGGGGACAGGTTCCGCGTTGGCGTCCAGGGTCCGCGCCAGTTGCAGGGCGAGCGCATCGCGCTCCGCCTCCATCTGCTCCAGCCGTGCCGCCAAATCATTGGCAAGCTCGGTCATCGATACACCTCCCGCCGATGCCTGATCCGGTAGACGACCATCCCGTCCCCCGTGACCGTGAATAGGGCGCGCCACAGGCCAACCCGCGGCCGAAATCCGCCCACCACGCCCGCCAGCTTCACCACGTTCTGGCCCGGGCCGGCCGGATCGACGGCGTAGGCGTCCAGCCGTTCCATCGTCCGCGTCCGGTCCGTTGCCGGCAGACCGCGCAGGTCCTTGAGGGCGGTCCGGGTATAGGACAACGCTAATGTCATCGATGTTCGCCTATAGCGAACGGTAAGGCAAGGATCATTCCTTGGTCCCCGGGGTCGCGGGGGTGCATCATCGGGGGGCATCGCGTCTGATCCCCGATCGGCGCCTACACGCGCGCGACCAGCGCATGCGCCGCGGGACGCAGCGATCGGGCCGGCGTGCCATAGGCGCTGCCGCGCGCCGCCGGGGCCGCGCGGGCGACCAGTGCGATGATCCGCCCCTGCACCGCCAGAGCGTGTTCCAGCCGGCGGCGATTTTCCCGCACCGCGGCGTCCAGCGCGCGCACCGCTTCGGCATCGCCCAGCCCCGGCGCCCCCCCGGGCGGCCCCAGCGCGGCCAGCGCCGCCGCCTTCTCCGCGGCGCAGCCGGCGACCGCGGCGAAATCCAGTCCCGCCAGCGCCGCGTTCTCGCGTTCCAGCACGGCGCAAAGCCGGCGCACGGCATCCGCTTTCATCGCTTTGCCTCCTGCTCGGCCAGCAGCGCGCGGAACACCGGCGCGGCCAGGCCCAGGCCGCCACGCGCCGCCATCTCCTTGCCCATTTCCTGCACCAGCATCGGCCGCCAGGTTGCCTCGGCGCTGCCGCCGCCGAACATCCCGTGCGCGCCATGGACGGTCTTGAACATCGGCGCCAGCAGCGCGCCCAGGGTCATGCCCTCGAACGCCTTCGCCGCCCGCCAGAGCCGCGCTGCCTGGGCCGGGGGCAAGGATGAAGCGGGCGGACCGGATGCCGGCAGGATCATCGCACCACCAGATCGGCCTGCAACGCGCCGGCCGCCTTGATCGACTGCAGAATGGTAATCAGATCGCGGGGCCCGATCCCCAGCGCGTTCAGGCTGGCCACCAGCGCGCGCAAGGTCACCGTGCCGCGCACGATCCCCAGCTTGTTGCCGTGATGATCGTTGATCTGGATCTTGGTGCCGGGCGTGGTCACGGTGGTGCCGTTCGACAGCGCGCCGGGCTGGCTGACCTGTGGCGTCTCGGTCACCCGGACCGTCAGATTGCCCTGCGCGATCGCCACCGTGCTGATCCGCACATTCGCGCCCATGACCACGGTGCCGGAGGCTTCGTCGATCACCACCACCGCCGGATCGTCCGGAACGATGCGCAGGTCCTCGACCGTCGCCAGGGTGCTGATCGGGTCGCGTCCGGTCAGGTTCAGCACCACGGTGCGCGGGTCCGTGACGCGCGCGATCGGACCTAACGCGGTGTCGATCGCGGCGCGGATGCGCTCGGCGGTGGTCAGGTCCGGATTGCGCAGGCTGAGATACAGGCTTTTCTTCCGGTCCAGGTGGAACGGGACTTCTTTCTCCACGTTCGCGCCATTGGCGATATGGCCGGCGGTCGGCACGCCGCGGGTGACCGAGGCCGCGGCGCCCGAGGCCGCGACCGCCCCGGTCGCCACCGCGCCTTGCGCCACGGCGTACACCTCGCCATCCGCGCCCAGCAGCGGCGTGACCAGCAGCGTGCCCCCGGTCAGATCGGTTGCATCGCCCAACGAGGACACGGTGACATCGATCCGGTCGCCGTTGCGGGCGAAGGCCGGCAGTTCGGCGGTGACCATGACCGCGGCGACGTTCTTGGTTTGCAGCTTGGCTTCCAGATCGCGTGTGTTCACCCCCAGCCGCTCCAGCATCCCCACCAGCGATTCGCGGGTGAACACGGCGTTGTTCAGGCTGTCGCCGGTGTTGTGCAGGCCGACCACCAGGCCGTAGCCGATCAGTTGGTTGTCGCGCACGCCTTCCACGTCGGCGATGTCCTTGATCCGCACCTGCGCCAGCGCGGGTGGGATCAGGGCCAGCAGCAGCAGCAGCGACAACAGGGGGCGGCGAAAACCTGGCACGGGCATTCCTTGGGGGGACGTTAACCTTCCGCGGCGACAACGGTCGCGCTCGATCGAAGGGCAAGCGCCATGCCAGGGCCGCAACCGCGCTGCGGCGCGCGGCGACGGGTCCAGGCGGGTGGGCAGCATGTGCCGGGCGGAACATCCCGCCGGGCCGTTCGGGACGGAGGGCTATGTGACCGCGATCGACGCTGTGGGACGCGCCGCCGGGCTGGCGGGGCCGGCGCGCCAGGCGGCGCCGGAGGGCGGGTTTGCGATGGCCGGTGCCCCCTCCGGTGCCCCATCCCCGGCCGCCGCCGCGACCGCCGAGATCTACCCTGCCGCGATGGCAGGGTTGCTCGCGTTGCAGGAGGGGGTGTGCGGCTACCGTCGCGACCCCGCCGCGCGCCGCGCCGGGCACGCGCTTTTGGGGGCGCTGGCCGCGCTGCAACATGCGCTGTTGGCTCGCGGTGGGGAGGCGGCGGCGCTGGCGCGACTCCGCGCCCTGCTTGGGGAGATGCCATCGGCCGAGGACCCCGCGCTGGTTGCCGCGCTGGCCGCGATCGCGCTGCGCTGCCGCATCGAACTGGCGCGGCGGGAGGCGCCGATCGCGGCGGAATAGCGGCGGCGGCTGCGACGCGGGTTTCATGTCAGCCCGTTGAACCTTCATCGCGCGGCCTTGGCGCGGCCATGACCCGCGTCTATAAGCCCGCGCGTTGGTCGCCGCGGCGCGTGGCGAGACAAGGGCAGGATCGGCAAAAGCATGATGATCACGCTTCCTCCGGACTATCGTCCGAGCGATCGCGAAGAGTTCATGAACCCGATCCAGAGCGAATATTTCCGCCAGAAGCTGCTGCGCTGGCGCGCCGACCTGCTGAAGGAAGCGAACGGCACCCTGGCCAGCCTGTCGGAGGGCGGCATCCGCGAGGCCGACATCACCGACCGCGCCAGCGTGGAGACGGATCGCGCGCTGGAGCTGCGCACCCGCGACCGCGCCCGCAAACTGATCTCCAAGATCGACCAGGCGTTGGGCCGGATCGAAGCGGGCAGCTACGGCTTCTGCGAGGAGACCGGCGAGCCGATCGGCGTGAAGCGCCTGCAAGCCCGCCCGATCGCGACCCTGTCGATCGAGGCGCAGGAACGCCATGAGCGGATGGAGCGGGTGCACCGCGACGACTGAGCCGGCCACCAACGCTTTCTTAACCCGCCGGTCCTATCCCGCGCCGATGCCCCCGGACGCGGCGATCAGCCTCCCTTTGGTCCAGTCCTTCCACCCCGCGACCTTTTTGGAACGCGGGGTCGCGCTGCCGTTCACCACCCCCGCTCTGGCCAACACCCGCGGGCGCCCGGCGGAACGCGACGGGTTCGACCTGATCGTGCCCAATCCCTCGGGCGGGCGCGGGGTTTATATCATCGGCTGGGACGGCGTGCGGCAGCTCTGTCGCCCGACCATGCATGACACCCATCTGGCCGCCCGTCTGGCGGCGCTGCGCTCGGTCACGCCCGGGGAGATCCGCCGCGCCGAACGCGCGCTTCTGGCCGAAGGGCTGGGCGGGCGGGAAGGCCAGGCCGCCGCCCAGGCCACCGCCGCCGCCGATCGCCAGGACCGGCTGGTGACCAATTTTCGGCTGCTGCTCGCGTTGGTTTCCCAGGTGGATCCGGACCACGCCGCGGGCGCGCCGGCAAACGAGGTGGAGCAGCGCGCCCGTCGTAGCCTGGCCCGTATCGCCCCGCGGCTGAACCGCAGCACCGAGGCGATTGCCGCCGCGCTGGAAGAGCTGGCGGGCGTGTTCGCCCCGATCGGCCTGCCCGAGCAGGCCCCGCCCGCGCGGATCCCGCGCATCCTGGCCGGGCTGCGGCTGGTGCATCTGGAAACCGGCCAATGGGCACGTCAGCGTAACGGTGAGGATGGCGGCCAGGCGGGGCTGGTCGCCGCCGGCGCCGAGCTCACCTTGGCCTGCGCCGCGCAGAGCCTGCGTGAGGCACAGGGCCTGACCGCCGCCATGATCGAATTGCTGCGCGACTGGGGCAGCGATCCGGCCGCGGTTGCCACGCGGCTGGCGCGGCCGGAATGGTTGCTGGACGGGTGGGAGCCGATCGTCCTGCTGTGGCGCGGCGCGCAGACGGATGCGGAGCGGATCGCCGCGCTGGCCGACATGGCGGCGCTGGTCCCGGTACTGCCGCGCGAGGTCGCGGCCTGGATGGGGACCGAGGTGGACGTGGAGGCCTTGTCGCGCATCCGGCGCAGCGTGCGGCTCAATCAGGATTGGCGCACCGGGCAGACGTTCGATCGGATCGCCCGCAACGAACGGCTGCGGGCGTTGGCGGCATGAGCGGCGCCGGCGAAACCCGCGCGCTGGCCCGTGCCCTGGCGGGCGCGGAAGAAAGCCGGATCGCCAAGGCGGTGGCGCTGGTGGACGCCATGCCGGAACGCGGCGCGGCGGATGGTCTGATCGCGCCGCTGCGCGGGCGGCTGGCCGCGCTGCATCTCCACCGGGCGGTCAATTTCGGACGGCTGCTGTTCCTGCCGCTGGACCCGGTGATCGTGGCGCCCCAGGGCTGGCAGCCGGGCACGGCGCTGGTGCCGCGCACCGCGCTGGCGCCGCTGATCGCCGCGGTGCGGGTCGCGCTGGGCCCGGCGGTGGCGCCGATTGGCGCGGCGCTGGCCGCCTGCCCGGACGCCGGCGTCGCCGGTACCCGGCTGGGCCCGGCGCTGTGGCCGCATGCGGTGGCGGCGCTGCGGGCGCTCGCCGCCACCGGGACGGTGCCGGGCTGGGACGCGACCGGCCTGCCCGCCGCTGCCGCCGCGCCGCTGACGCTGGCCATCGCCGCGGTGCTGGAAGCCTGGCCGGGTCTTTGTCCATTGGCGGTCCCCCTGGTTGCGCCCGACGGCGACTGCCGGGCGTTGGTCGAGGCAGCCTTACGCGGCGCGGCGGCGGCCGGACCGGAGGCATGGGCGCTGGTCGCCGCGGTCGCTCTGGCCCGTGCGGCCGACCCGGTGGTGGTCGCGCTGGTCGCAGCCGAGCAGGCGGAGAAAGGCGGCCCCGCGCTGCATCGGGGGCTGGAGCAGGCGCTGACCGTGGCGACCGGGGTGCTGGAACGCGCGGCGGAAGCTCCGGCCACCCTGGCCGCCGACGCTGTGCGTCGCGCCGGGCGGCTGGTGGCGGCGCTGGTCGATCGCGCGGGGCCCTCGCAGCGCGCCGCGCTGGGGGCGTTCGCGCGGCGGCTGGATGCGTCCTGCCGCGCGCGGGTGACGGCGGAATGCGGCGCGGCGCTGCTCGCTCCGCTGGCGGCGTTGACCACGCCCGCGAACGACGCCGCGATGACGGGGTTCGAGACGGCGGCCCGGGGTTTGCGCGACCTGGCGCAGGAAGCGCGGCGGATCGGTTCCGCCGGCGCCTACGACGCGCTGTTTCGCGATGCGGCCGAGAAAGTGCGCGCGGCGCCCGAAGGTCTGACACGAATGGACCGGGCGCGGCTGGTGGAAATCCTGGATGGGCCGGAGGCCGGTTTGGCGGTATTGACCGGGTAGCGGCGGGCCACAGCCGCCCTGCCAGGCACGAAGCGTTCCCGCGCCGACACGCGCCTACGGCCGCTGGCGTGAAGGGCGCGCGCCGATGCCAGGGCGCACATCCCCGGTTCTCGCGATCGCCCGGCGCCCCCTCTCTGTCCCCGCCGCCAGCCCAAGCAATATATGTTCGCCCTGAGCGGGTTCCACGCTATACTTGCCGCCTGACGCGAAGCCGCCACTGGAAAGGTACCGCCGCGCATGGCTTCTGCTGCTCGCTCCGCCCCGCTGGATGGCCGCCGCTTCATCTCCCCGGCGTTGCGCGCGCTGATGGAACGCCGCGCGGCCGAACTGGCCGGAATCGTGCTGGGCGTGGCCGGGCTGATCCTGCTGTTGGCGCTGGCCAGCTATCACCCCGGCGACCCGTCCTTCGATACCGCGAGCAGTGTGCCGGTTCGCAACCTGGTCGGGCCCGCCGGGGCGCTGGTGGCGGATCTGTTGTTGCAGGGATTCGGGGTTGCGGGCGCATTGCCGGGGCTGGCTCTGCTCGCCTGGGCGGTGCGCGTCGCCAGCCGGCGGGGCTTCGGCAGCCCGGTCGCGCGGGTCGCGGCCACGCTCGTGGCGATGCCCATCCTGGCGGCCAGTCTGCTGGCGGTCCCGCGCCTGGCCCGGCTCGCCTGGCCCACGCCGGCCGGGCCGGGCGGCGCGGTCGGACGACTGATCGCCCCGGCCGCCTTGGCGGTAGGGCGCGGCGCCGCGGGCGCGGCGGGGGCAAGCCTGATCGCGGTGCTTGGCGCTGCCTTGTCCGCCACCTTGGTCCTGCTCGCGCTTGGCTTGTCGGGCGGAGAATGGCGCGCGGTATGGCGCGCGGCGCGGGCCGTCGCCCGGTTCCTGTTCACCGCCGGCCGCGTCCCGCATTTCGACCGCGCCGCGGAACTGGTGCCGCCGCCGTCCCGCCTGGCGTTTTGGCGTGCAGGGTTTTGGCCCCTGGGGTTTTGGCCCCGCTCGCTGTCCCTGCGCGTCCCGTTTCGCGGCGCCGCGCGCACCGGCCCGGCCATGGCGGAGGCACGGCGCGAACCTTCCCTCTCCCCAGGGACGGCCGAGGACCGGGCGGATACCGCGCCGTTCACGGCCCAGGCCTCCCCCCAGGTCCCGGTTGGTACCCCGCCGATCCGGTCGGTCCGTGCCCCGGTCCAGGTCCGCAAGGCCCAGCAGGCGTCGCTGCCGCTGGCCGAGCCGGGTTGGCGCTATCCGCCGCTTGATCTGCTGACGCCCGCGCCGGTGCGCGCCACCACCGGCCCATCGGCCGACTCGCTGGAAGCCAACGCCCGGCTTCTGGAAACGGTGCTGTCCGATTACGGCGTGCAGGGCAGCATCGTCGAAATCCGCCCCGGCCCGGTGGTCACCTTGTACGAGCTGGAACCCGCCCCCGGTATCCGCAGCGCGCGCGTCATCGGCCTGGCCGACGACATCGCGCGCAGCCTGTCGGTGACCGCGGTGCGCATCGCCACCGTCCCCGGCCGCAACGTGATCGGCATCGAGGTACCGAACGCGAAGCGCGAGACCGTGTTCCTGTCGGAGCTTCTGGGCACCGAGGACGTGCAGAAACATGCCGGCCGTCTGGCGCTGACCCTGGGCAAGGACATCTCGGGCGCTCCGGTCGTGGCTGATCTGCAACGGATGCCGCATCTGATGATCGCGGGCACCACCGGGTCCGGCAAGTCGGTCGGCGTCAACGCGATGATCCTGAGCCTGCTGTATCGCCTGCCGCCGGACCAGTGCCGGCTGATCCTGATCGACCCGAAGATGCTGGAACTGTCGGTGTATGAGGGCATCCCGCATCTGATGGCCCCGGTGGTGACCGAACCGGCCAAGGCGGTCACCGCCCTGAAATGGACCGTGCGCGAGATGGAGCGGCGTTACCGCGCCATGAGCCTGCTGAATGTCCGCAATATCGGCGGCTTCAACGACCGCGTGGCGGATGCGCGCGCCAAGGGCGAGGTCATCACCCGCCGCGTGCAGACCGGCTTCGACCCCGAAACCGGCCGCCCCAGCTTCGAGGAACAGCCGCTGGCGTTGGACCCGCTGCCGTTCATCGTGGTGGTGGTCGATGAAATGGCCGACCTGATGATGGTCGCGGGCAAGGATATCGAGGCCGCGGTGCAGCGCCTGGCGCAGATGGCGCGTGCCGCCGGCATCCACGTCGTCATGGCCACGCAACGTCCCTCGGTCGATGTCATCACCGGCACCATCAAGGCGAATTTCCCGACCCGGATCAGCTTCCAGGTGATCAGCAAGTTCGACAGCCGCACCATCCTGGGTGAGCAGGGCGCGGAACAACTGCTGGGCCAGGGCGACATGCTGTACATGGCCGGCGGCGGGCGCATCACCCGCGTGCACGGCCCGTTCGTTTCGGACAACGAAGTGGAGAAGGTGGTGGCGTTCCTGCGGCAGCAGGGCGAACCGGCCTATCTGGAAGCCGTGACCGAGGCCGAGGCCGACGATTCCCCCTCCATGTTGCCCGGCATGAGCGGAGAGGCGGGCGGGGAGCGCGGGTTGTTCGAGCAGGCGGTGGCGCTGGTGGTGCGCGAAGGCAAGGCCAGCACGTCGTTCGTGCAGCGGCACCTGAATATCGGCTACAACCGCGCCGCCAAGCTGATCGAGCAGATGGAGAAGGACGGCGTGGTCGGCCCCGCCAACCACGTGGGCAAGCGCGAGGTGCTGATCCGCCATGCCGAGGAAGAGGTCTGACCGCGGGAGGCGGTGATTTTCGGGTTCCTGACCGGCTGGTTCGAGCTCCTTGTGCTCTGGGTCGCTGCTGCCCCGATCCTGGCTCTGATCGCGCTCATCTACGCGCTGCGCCAGCGCGGGATGCTGGACGCCGTGCGGCGGCGGATGACGGCATTGTCCGAGGAGACGGCGCGGCTCGGGCGGGAACTGGCCGCGTTGCGCGCCGCGCCGCCGGCCGAACCGGCCGCGGATCGTTCCGTTTCCATCGTCGTCTCGTTGCCGGCCGCGCCATCGGTTCCCGAAGTCCCGGCCGCTTCGGCCCCCGCATCCGCATCCGCACCCGAACCTGCGCCGGCCCCGGGGCTGGCCCAGGGGCTGGCCCAGGGGGGGGCCGTATCGGTGGCGCGCGAGAGCATCGAGCAGCGGCTCACCTCACGCTGGCTGCTCTGGCTCGGTGCGCTCACGCTCGGACTGGGCGGGTTGTTCCTGGTCAAATACGCCGCCAATGCCGGGTTGCTCGGCCCGCCGGCGCGCGTGGTGCTCGGCTTCCTGTTCGGCGGCGCGCTGATGGCGGCAGGCGAATGGGCGCGGCGCCATTCCGCGGTCGCGCCGGGACGCACCGATTACGTGCCGTCCGCGCTCAGCGCGGCCGGCGTGTCGATCGCCTATACCGCGTTGTTTGCGGCCTTCGATCTTTATCACTTGTTGCCCCCGCTGCTCGCCTTCGTTTTGCTCGGCGCGGTATCGCTGGGCGCGGTGCTGCTGGCGGTTCCGCAAGGGCCGCTGGTGGCGCTGCTCGGCGTGGTCGGCGGGTTCGTCACGCCCGCGCTGGTCCCGTCGGATCATCCGTCCGCCTGGGGATTGTTCGTCTATCTGCTGTTCCTGACCGGGGCGGGGCTGACGATGCTGCGCTACACCGGCGCGCTCTGGCTTGGCGCGGCCAGTCTGGTCGGTGCGCTGATCTGGCCGGCGCTATGGCTGTCGGCGCCGGTCGGTGCGCATGACGGCGCGGCGGTCGGGTTCTATCTGGTCGCGCTGGCCGCGCTGGCGGTGTACGTCCCGGCCCCGGCGCTGCTGGCGCCCGCAGCGCCACCACTCGGCCGCGGCCAGCCTGCGCCTGCCGCGATCCTGGCTTGGGCGACGCTTGCAGCGATCGCCGTGCTGGTGTTCGCCCTGCTGCGGGTGGACCTGTATGGCAACGCCGCGCTCGTGGCCCTGTTCGCTTTCGCCGCCCTGTCCCTGTTCATCGCCTGGCGCGCGCCTGGCTTCGACCTGGCGGGCGTGCTGGCGCTGCTGCCGGTGCTGGCCGGCATCGCCGCCTGGTACATGCCGCGCCTGATCGTCGGCGGGCCGGAGAATTTCACCTGGACGCCGTTCCCGCTCGGCAACGCGCTGCCGGCGCCGTCCGGCGCCGCGGTCGCGCTGCCGCAACTGCCGCGTTTCCTGGGTACCGCGCTGGTGTTCGCGCTCGGCTTCGCCGCCGCCGGCCATGCGCGGCTGCGCCGGGCGCCGCGCCCGGAGGTCTGGGCCGGGCTGGCAGCCGCCGCGCCGGTGCTGCTGTTCGCCGTCGCCTATTGGCGGGTCGAGGCGTTCCGCCTCAGCCTGAACTGGGCCTTGGTCGCGCTTGCGCTCGCCGCCGCCTTCGTCGCGGCGGCCGATCGCGTGCGGCGGAACTCCGCCCCGCCGATCGCGCTGGCCGCCTATGCCGCCGCCGCGACCGCCGCGCTCGGCCTCGGCGCGGCCATGCTCCTGCGCGAGGCCTGGCTGACGGTCGCGCTGGCGGTGGAACTGCCGGTGCTCGGTTGGATCGCGGTCCGGCTGTCGCTGGCGCAATTGCGCTTCGTCGCGGCGGTGGTGCTGGGGGTGGTGCTGATTCGGCTCGCCGCCAATCCCGATCTGCTCGCCTATCCGATCGCGCCGGGCGCGGCCTTCTCCTGGCTGCTCTACGGCTACGGGTTTCCGGCATTGGCCTGCTTCACCGCGGCGCGGCTGTTCGCGCGGCTCGACGACGATTGGCTGGTCAGCCTGCTGGAGGGCGCCGCGTTGGCCTTTGCCGCGCTGCTGGCGACGCTGGAAATCCACAACATCCTGCTCGGCCCCGGGGGCGCGCGCTATGGGCTGCTGGCGCCGAGCCTGCAAACCATCGTCTGGCTGGCGATCGCTCTCGGGCTGAACGCGAACCCGGCCTGGGCGCAGCGCAGGGTGGCACGCTGGGGCCGCGTCGCGCTGTCGGTGCTGGCGGTGCTGCGGATCGTGTTCGTGCTGCTGCTATGGGACAATCCGCTCTGGTCGGCCGAGCCGGTCGGATCGCTGCCGGTGCTGAACCTGCTGCTGCTGGCCTATGGCGTCCCGGCGGCGCTGCTCGCCGTGCAGCTGGCGCGCGGTACCGAAGGACGCGTCTGGACCTGGCTGCGCCGCGTGCTGGTGCTGGCGCTGGTGTTCACCGAGCTTTCGCTGGAAGTGCGGCGCGGCTTCCACGGCAGCGTGCTGTCCGGCGGGATCACGTCGGATGCGGAATGGTATTCCTACTCCGCGGCATGGCTCGGCTTCGCCTGCGTTTTGCTGCTGTTGGGCATCCGTGGCGGCAGCGCGGCGGTGCGCTACGGCGCGCTGGGCGTGCTGCTGCTGACCGTGCTGAAGGTGTTCCTGTTCGACGCCGCGGCGCTGACCGGGCTGTTGCGGGTGGCGAGCTTCTTCGGCCTGGGTTTGTGCCTGATCGGCGTCGGCTATCTCTATCAGCGCCTGGTGTTCATCACGGAGCGGACTCCGGCACCGCCGGCCTGAGCCCGGCTTGCGTTGGCGCGCAATCCGGCGGTACGTCGCCACTGCGATGCAAGATGACGACATGTTCGGACCCGCCGCATCCGCGCCCCAGGTGGCGCCGGCCGGCGCGCGCCCACTGGCCGACCGGCTGCGTCCCGATACGCTGGATCAGGTCGTGGGGCAGGACCACCTGGTCGGGCCCGAGGGCACGCTGAGCCGGATGCTGGATCGCGGCTCGCTCGCGTCCTTGATCCTGTGGGGGCCACCGGGCACCGGCAAGACCACCATCGCGCGGCTGCTGGCGGCGCGCGCGGGGTTGGCCTTCGTGCAGCTCTCCGCGGTGTTCTCGGGCGTGGCCGATCTGAAGCGGGCCTTCGAGGACGCGGTGAAACGCCGGCGCACCCAGGGCACGCTGTTGTTTGTCGATGAGATCCACCGCTTCAACCGTGCCCAGCAGGACGGGTTTCTGCCGGTGGTGGAGGACGGCACCATCACCCTGATCGGCGCCACCACCGAGAACCCGTCCTTCGCCCTGAACGGCGCGCTGCTGTCCCGCTGCCAGGTGCTGGTGCTGCGGCGGCTGGACGACGCCGCGCTGGAGGCGCTGCTGGCCCGTGCCGAGACGGAGCTGGGCCATCCGCTGCGGCTGGACGCGGAGGCGCGCACGGTGCTGCGGGCGATGGCCGATGGCGACGGGCGCTACCTGCTCAACATGGCCGAGCAACTGGCCGCGCTGCCGGCCGATACCGCGCCGCTGGACCAAGCGGCGCTGGCCGTGCTGCTCGCCCGGCGCGCCGCGCTGTACGACAAGGACCGGGAGGAGCACTACAACCTGATCTCGGCGCTGCATAAGTCGCTGCGTGGGTCGGACCCGGATGCGGCGCTCTATTGGTTCGCGCGCATGTTGGCCGGCGGCGAGGACCCGCGCTACATCGCCCGCCGCCTGACCCGGTTTGCCGCCGAGGATATCGGCCTGGCCGATCCCGCCGCGCTGGGTCACACGCTGGCGGCGTGGGAAACCTACGAACGCCTGGGCAGCCCCGAGGGCGAGCTCGCGTTGGCGCAAGCCGTGGTCTATCTCGGGACCGCGCCGAAATCGAACGCGGTCTATGCGGCGTTCGGGCAAGCGCGGCGGGCGGCGAAGGCCACCGGCAGCCTGATGCCGCCGGCGCATATCCTGAACGCACCGACCAAGCTGATGGCCGAACTCGGCTACGGCGCCGGCTACGCCTACGATCATGACGCCGAGGACGCATTTTCCGGGCAGAACTACTTCCCGGACGGCATGGCGCGGGAGAGCTTCTACCGTCCGCGCGACCGCGGCTTCGAACGCGAAATCGGCAAGCGCCTGGCCTATTGGGCGAAGCTGCGGGCCGCGCGGGGCGGCTAGCCCACAACGTCACCCAAGATCGCGCGCTACCGGCCGGCGAAGGCCGGCATCACCTCGCGCGCGAACCAGCGGAGCTGTTCCTCGAACGCCGCCGCCGACAGCCCCTCGGCCCAGTGGATCATGTAGTCTTCCAGGCCGGGGTAGCGTGCCTCGATCGTGCGCAGCCCGTCGATCACGTCCCCGGCGGTGCCGACCAGCCAGGCTTTCTGCGCCACGCCGTCGCGGATATCGGGGATCCGGGCCGGCGCGCCCGGCGTGCCCCAGGTGCGGCCATGTGCGTCGGCGTAGCGGACGAAGCCGAACGGGGCGAACCATTTGTAGCGTTCGTCATGCGCGGCCTCCACGGCCTCGATCGCCTGCGCCTTGCTGCCCGCCAGATAGAGGCCGGTGCCCCAGACCACGTCCTGGCCCAGGGATTTTTCCTGACCGTGGCGGGCGCAGGCGGCCTGATAGGCGCGGATCACGTCGTCCAGGATCTTCTCGCCATTCAGATCGACCATCGCCTTCAGCCCGTACCGCG
Organism: Acetobacteraceae bacterium; assembly: GCA_027330745.1. Taxonomy (GTDB): domain Bacteria; phylum Pseudomonadota; class Alphaproteobacteria; order Acetobacterales; family Acetobacteraceae; genus JAJZVS01. The sequence continues at coordinate 13,731 of DAHWDR010000189.1, forward strand.
CCATCATGTCGATGGTCTTGCCGCTGGCCACCGGCATGAAAATCTCCACCGGCAGATGGGCCGGGCGGGGGACCACGGTGATTTCCTTCACGTCGTAGCCGCGATAAGGCACCGGCGGCGGGCAATCGAAATACTTGCCCTTGAAGTGGAATGATTCCTGGTTGAAACAATCCAGCAGCAGCCGCAGCTGCTCTTCGAAATAATCGCGGTTCTTGTCGGCATCCAGCAGCGGGGCGCCGAAGGTTTCCACCTCGCGCGAGTGGTAGCCGCGGCCCACGCCCATGATGACGCGCCCGCCGGTGACGATGTCGGCCATGGCGTAATCTTCCGCCAGCCGGATCGGATGCCACATCGGCAGTACATTGAAGCCGCAGCCGAATTTCAGGTGTTTCGTTTGCGTGGCCAGCCATAGGCCAAGCTGGACCAGGTTGGGCAGGCACTCATATCCCTCGTGCTGGAAATGATGCTCAGCGGTCCACATCGCGTAATAGCCGCATTCGTCCATCACCTGGGCGATATGGCGGGCGGTGAAGAACACCTCGGACAGGCGCGCATTGGGGTAGCGGCGGTCGTTGGCGGGCGTGCCGGACAGGCCGACATGATCGAGGTCGATCTGACCCACGTACAGCATGTGAAACCGCTTGATCATGGCCGCCCTCCCGTATTTTGTCGCGCGCGTTGGCGTCACGGTGGGAAGCGCGGCACGCGGCGTCAAGCCCCGCGGCGCGGGATGGTTGGGTTTGGCCAGCCGGGCTCGCTCAGCCGGGCGCGCTCAGCCCGCCGCCCCACACCCACCAGCCCGGGCGCGCCAATCCCGGCGCGGCGGCGGCGGCATCCTCGGGCCGCGCGAACACCCCGAAACAGGTGGCGCCCGAGCCGCTCATGCGCGCCAACAGGCAGCCTGGCGTCGCCGCCAGCGCGGCCAGCGCCGCATCGACCGGCGGACACAGGGCGCGCGCCGGTGGCTCCAGATCGTTGCGGGTCAGCGCCGCCAGATCCGCGGCCATCGCCGCCACGTCCGCCCAGGCCTGGGGCAGCGTGGCCGGGGCCGAGAACGCGCCGGCGCGCGCACCGAACACCGCCGCCGTGGCCACCGGCACGCCGGGATTGACCAGTGCCAGGCCGAAGGAAGGCAGCGCCGGCGCCGGGGCGAGCGCCGCGCCCACCCCACCCATGCGGGCCGGCGTGGCGGCCAGGCAGACCGGCACATCCGCGCCCAACCCGGCCGCGATCGCAGCAAGATCCACCGTGCCCGTCCGGACCCCCCATAGCCGCGCCAGCAGCCGCAGCGCCGCCGCCGCGTCCGCCGAGCCGCCACCGATCCCAGAGGCGACGGGCAGCCGTTTTTCCAGTTCCAGCCGCGCGCGCGCGCGCAATCCCGCGGCCTCGGCCAGGGCGCGGGCGGCGCGCAGCACCAGGTTATCGGGCTCGGCGGTCAGCGCGGCGCCGAACGTTCCGGTCAAGCCCAGGGACAGCGCATCGGCCGGGGTGGCGGTCAGCCGGTCGCCCACGGCGGCGAACACGGCCAGGCTATCGAGCAGATGGTAGCCGTCCGCGCGGCGGCCGAGCACGTGCAGGAACAGATTGACCTTGGCCGGCGCGCTTTCCCGCAGCATCGACCTTAGTGCAGCTCGGTCTTCGGCGCGGCGGCGGCGGTGCGCCCCTGGCGCAGCAGGGCGCGCAACCGCGCCGCCTCGGCCGGGGACGGTGACAGGGTCAGGGCGCGTTGCCACTGGTAGCGTGCTTCCAGGCGTCGGCCCGCCGCCCAATAGACCTCCCCCAGATGGGCGTTGATCGTGGCGTCGGCCGGAGCCAGTTCGGCGGCACGTTGCTCGATCGCGACCGCGTGGGCGATGTCGTGTCGG
>DAHWDR010000216.1:0-4022 GCA_027330745.1 Acetobacteraceae bacterium
CCGGCGGCGCGCGCGCCGTGCGACAGGCGCGAGCGGTTCACCTGCTCCATCATCTGTTTCAGACCGGCATCGACGGCGCCGACCAGATACGCCTCGGCGCCTTCCAGGCGGATTTCGCCGCTGGCCATGGATTTCGTGCCGAGCTTGTCCTTCAGCCGGATCACCCGATACGCATTGCGCGTGCCGTCACGGCGCCGGCGCGGCAAGGCGAACAATGCGATGCCCTTGGTGCCGCCCGGCGCGCCGCGCGGGCGCGCCAAAGTCAGCGCCACGTCGGCATCGGCGTGGGAGTTGAACCATTTATCCCCGGTCAGCACCCAGTGCTCGCCGGCCGGCTCCGCCACGGTCTCGATCGCGCCGACATCCGATCCGCCGGCGCGCTCGGTCATGAACTGCGCGCCTTTCCACATCCGCGCCGGATCGCCCGACAGCATCTTCGGCAGCAGATAATCCTGCAAGGCGGGGGCGGCGAAGGTGCGGATCAGATGGATCGACGTGTCGGTCATGCTGACCGGGCACATCAGGCCGAACTCGGCCTGCGTGAACAGATACTGGAAGGCGTATTTCGCCACCGCCGGCAGCGGCGCAGCCTGACCCAGCACGCCGGGCCGATGCGCCATGGCGTGGAACTGGAAATCGCCGAACGCGATCGCTTCCATCTCATGATAAGCGGGGTGGTATTCGATCCAGTCCGCGTCGTTGCCGTACCGGTCGCGATGATGCAGCACCGGGCCGTGGCGGTCGGCGATGCGGGCCAGAGCATCCAGCCGCCCGCCCGCGAGCACACCCAGCCGCGCGTAATGCGGCGTCAGCGCGTCATGCACGCCGCGCGGCAGGTAGATCGCCAGCAGGTCGCGCAAGGATCGGTCGATGGCGTAGAAATCCAGCCCCGCGCAATCGGCGGGAATGTACCCGGCGGCACTCGCCGCCTGCGGCGCGGTCATCATGCTGTTCCTCCCATGCAATCATCGGCCTGTCGTTCGGGCACCATCAGCCGATCCATCCCGGCCAGACCCACCGCAGCCCCAGCAGCACCACCGCCGCCAGCGCACCCGCGATCAGATCGTCCCCCATCACCCCCCAGGCCCCGCTGCGCCGATCCGCCCAGCCCACCGGCCCCGGCTTGGCGATATCGAACAGCCGGAACAGCGCGAAGCCCAGCAGCAGCCCCACCAACCCCGGCCGCGCCAGTCCCGCCAGCGCCAGCCACTGCCCGGCGATCTCGTCGATCACCACGCTGCCCGGATCGCCGGTGATATCCGCCGCGCGGATCGCCCAGACCCCGCCCAGCGTGGCCAGCACGATCGAAGCCCACAACACCGGCGCCGGCAACCGCAGCAACCCCGCCCCCACCAGCACCGCCACCGCCGAGGCCACCGTGCCCGAGGCCACCGGCGCCCGCCCCAGCCCGAACCCCTCGGCGATCCAGCGCGCCGCGCTCATGGCGCGATCCGCGCCAGAAAAATCTTCAACGCCGCGACCACTTCCGGTTCCGCCAGGCTCGGGGCATGGCCCACGTCCGGCACGGTGACCGCGGTCATTGCGCCATGGCGTTCGCCCATCCGCGCCAGCGTGACGGCCGAGAGGATGTTGCTCAGCGCGCCGCGCAGCACCAACAGCGGAAACGGCTCAAGCGCCCCGAACAGCGGCCACAGATCCGGCGGCGGCGCGTCCAGCAGCGCGGCGATCCGCGTATCCCATAGCGGGCGCCAGCGCCCATCGGCGGCGGGCGCATAGGTCAGCGCCGCCATCGCCTGCCAGTCGGCCTCGGTATGCAGCGACAGCGGTGGCAGTATCGCGCGCAGATGCGCGACGCAGGCCGCGAGGTCGGGCAGCGCCGGGTCATGGGCAACGAAGCGGCGGACGAAGGCCGCGCCCTCGGTGCCCACGTCCGGGCCGATATCGTTCAGTACCACGCCAGCCAGCAGCCCCGGCCGCGCTGCCGCCAGCCCCATCGCCAGCAGCCCGCCGAAGCTGGTTCCCACCACCACCACCCGGGCCAGGCCGAGCGCCGCCGCCACGTCCATCACGTCGCGCAAGGCGGCCTCGGGTCCGTAGCGATCGGGACGCGCGCCGGGCGGCAGGCGGAACGAAGCGCCGCGCCCGGCATAATCCAGTGCCACGATCCGCCGCGGCGCGCCCGCCGCCAGCGGTGCGAAATCCCCGGCGGTGCGCACCAGTCCGGGCAAGCATAACAGCGGCGTCCCGGGTGCGTCCGGATGCCACTCCAGCACGTTGAGCGCCAAGCCGTCCCAGGCCGAGATACGATGCACGCGCGGGGTCATTTCGGGCCCGGCATCCACTGCGCCAGCAGCGCGGGCGCGGCGGTCCCGGTATGCGCCAGATAGACCACCATGTTTTCCAACACCCGCTGCACGTAGTTGCGGGTTTCGCCGAACGGAATCCGCTCGATCCAGTCGATCATGCGGTTCGGATGGCCGCGCGGATCGCCATTCGCGGCCAGCCACTGATCCACCCGTCGCGGCCCCGCGTTATAGGCGGCGACGGCCAGCGGCAGGGACCCGTCATAGCGCGCCAGCAATTGCGAGAAATAGGCGCTGCCCAGGCGGATGTTGCGCTCTCGATCCGTAGTCAGCGCGACGGTCGTGATCCGCACCCCCAGCGCGCGCGCCACCTGCGCCGCGGTCGCCGGCATCAGCTGCATCAGCCCGCGTGCACCGGACGGGCTGATGGCGCCGGGATCGAAGCTGCTTTCCTGGCGGATCAGAGCCAATATCACCGCCGGCTGCGCCGCACCCAGCGCAACCGCTTGGCCTCCCCCCCCCGGGCCCACCCCTTGCGGCGGCGCCCCGGGGGGCGCTTGCGGCGGGTCCGCGGCCATCGGCCAGCCGGTCTCGGGCAGCATCCCGCCCTCCAGCCCGATGCGGCGGGCGATGAACACCGCCGTCTCGGGGATGCCGAGCGCGAGCGCCAGACGCGCCGCCAGCGTCTGCTCCGCCAGGTCCGGCGCCACCTGGGCCATGCGGAACAGGAACGCCCGCGCGCGGCCGGGCTGGTGCCAGGCGGCCAGCAGCAGCGCGGCCCGCACCAGTTCATGCCCGGTGAACCGGATCGCCTGGGCGCGGGTGAAGGCCGGATCGGCAATCGCGGCCACGCGGGCGATCGGCGACTGGCCGAGCGCGCGCGCCGCCAACTGCCCGTAGAACGTGGTGGGATAGGCGCTGGCGGCGCGGTATGCGCCGGCGGGGGCTGCTCCAGCGGCAGCGGCGGCGCGGGCCAGCCAATACTGCCGCCGCGCGCTGGTGATCGCGGCGTGGGACACCGCCAGCCGATCGAAATCGGCCGCCGCCAGCGCCGGCCGGTGCAACGCCGTCAACGCGATGAACCCGGCCAGGAAGCCCGAGGACGCCACCGGCGCGGGCGCGGTCTGCATCCGGTCATCGGCCATGGTGTACGCCTCAGCGGCGTTGCCGGCCGCCAGCAGCGCCCGCGCCAGCGCCTGGCGCGCGGCCCAGAACGCCGCGCGCCGCGCGGGCGCGGCAGCCCGTTCGGCGGCGAAACCATGAGCGCGCCAGAAGGCCAGCGCCCGGTTCGGGTGGTCGCTTGTCAGGGCACGCGCCTCGGCCAGCGCCAGACCAGGCCGATCCTGGTCCGCCCCCGGCAGGGCACGAATCCGCGTCTGGGCATCGGCCGCGCCGGTGCGCAGCGCCAGCGCCGCCATCGCCGGCGCGCGCGCGGCAGCGGCCAGGCGGGGGATCAAGGCGCGGGCGGCGGACGGATCGGTGCGCAGCGTCACGCGGAACCGCGCCGCGGCATCGGCCGCGGTGAAATGAGTGGCCCATCGGCGGGCAAAAGCCGGGTCGTCCAGGCCATGCGCCCAGGCGGCGCGCGCCGCCGCCACCGCCGCCGACCCGGTCAGTAGCCGCGCACACTGCGCCAGCGCGGCCGGCAGGGTGATCCGCCCCGGCACGCAGAACCGCGCCGCATCCGCCGGGTCCGCATCGGCGGCCAGCGCCTGCTGGAACCGCCGCGCCAGCTCGAATTGATCCGGCCAGTCCGGA
>DAHWDR010000238.1:0-5602 GCA_027330745.1 Acetobacteraceae bacterium
GTGACGGGGGGCCGTCCCACCCGATATACTCGGGTATGCCGCCGAGTCGCCCCCCATGCTGCATCTGGTAAAGCTCGCCGTCGGCGTGCGCGACATCGCCCATCTCCGGGCGATCCAGGCGGAACGGGCGGTCGCCAACCCACCGCTGCGCCACCGCACCCGCCATTCCCCCCGCCGCGCCGCCGAATTGCTGGAAGGCGGCTCGATCTATTGGGGCATCGGCGGGATGCTGGCGGCGCGCCAGGCGCTGCGCGACATCATCGAGGATCAGTGGGAAGACGGCAGCGCCTGCGCCGGACTGCTGCTGGACCCCGTGGTGGTGCCGCTGCGCGCCCGGCCGATCAAGCCGTTCCAGGGCTGGCGCTATCTGGCCGCGGCGGAAGCACCGGAAGATCTGGCCGCCGACCTGCCGGCCCGGGGCGCCGACGCGCTGCCGCCGGCGCTGCGCCGCGAGCTTGCGGCGCTGTGCCTGCTGTAGCCGCCGCTCTTCCTCGGGCCGCCCCTCGGGGCCCTCAGACCCGGTAGCGCGCCAGGGCCGCCGGATCGAACGCTAGCCCCCAGCCCGGGGTTTCCGGCAGCGTGATGTGACCGTCGGCGACAGGCGGGGTCGCCGTGAACAGTTTCAGCATCCACGGCATGTATTCCACCGTCAGCCCGTTCGGGATCGCGCCGATCAGCTGGCAATGGAACTCGGGGATCACGTGGCTGACCACCGGCAGATTGAACGCGTCCGCCATGCCGGCGATCTTCAGCCACGGCGTGACCCCGCCGGCGCGGACCAGATCGATCATCACGTAATCCACCGCGCGCGCCTCGATCGCGTGGCGATGCGGGGTGACGCCCCAGAGATATTCGCCGCCGGCGATCGGCGTCGGCAGGGCGGCATTGATGCGCGCGATGCCGGCGAAATCGTCGGCGACGGTCACGTCTTCCAGCCAGAACAGCCGGACATCCTCGGCGATCCGGCTGCCGATCTCGATCGCCTGTTCCGGGCGCCAGCGCTGGTTGATGTCGCACATCAGGCGGATATCGGGACCGATCGCGTCGCGGATCACGCGCGCGCGGGTGACCTCGTCGGTCACCGTCGGCGTGCCGGGCAGGGCCAACTGCATTTTCATCTCGTGGAAGCCGCTGGCCTTCAGTTTCGCCGCCGCGGTCGCGGCCTGGTCATGCGTCAGGCCACGCCGCAGCGCACCCGAGGCGTAGGTGGGCACGCGCGATCGCGCGCCCCCCAGCAGCTTCCAGATCGGCAGACCAGCCGCCTTGCCCTTGATATCCCACAGCGCCAGGTCGATCGCCGCGGCAGCCAGGGTGAAAATCCCGCCCGGCTCGCACCCCCCGGCGGCGGCGCGCAGCTTGGCCGCGACCGCCTCCGGCCGCAGCGGATCGTCGCCCACGATCAGCGCGCCAAGCGCCTCCACCGCCTGACGCAGCGCACCCGACAGCACGCCGCCGTAGAACGCCAGGCCGACGCCCTCGATCCCGTCTTGCGTGTGCAGCCGCAGCGCGACCACCGGCCGCATCGCACCCGGGCGTTCCGGCGCGTTGGCCAGCGGTTCATCTTCCGGAATCGACAGCAACGTGGCTTCGCAGCGAGCGATCTTCATGGCGTGTCCCTTCGATTAATTCAGATTTCGGCTTCCAGCTTCTCACGCGCCGCGGCCAGCGCCGCCGCCGCCGCCGGGTCGGGCGCGGGAACCCGCAGGTCCAGCCGCTCCAGCGCCTCGACCAGCGCGGCGCCGACGATCATGTGCGTGAACCATTTATGGTCCGCCGGCACCACGAACCACGGCGCCCAGGGCTTCGCAGTTGCGGCGATCGCGGCCTGATACGCCGCCTGATAGGCGTCCCAGTGATCGCGTTCGGCCAGATCGGCGGCAGAGAATTTCCAGTGCTTGGCGGGCTCGTCCAGCCGGGCGAGGAACCGCCGCTTCTGTTCTTCCGGCGACAGATGCAGGAAGAATTTCAGCACTACGGTGCCCTGGCGTGCCAGATAGCGCTCGAAACCGGTGATCGCGGTCAGGCGCTGATCCCAGATTTTGCGGCCCAGCCGCGCGGCCGGCAGGCGTTGCCGGGCGAGGATTTCCGGATGGACCCGCACCACCAGCACTTCTTCGTAATGGCTGCGGTTGAAGATGCCGATCCGGCCGCGTTCCGGCAAAGCGCGGGTGCAGCGCCAGAGGAAATCATGCGCCAGTTCCTCGGGTCCCGGGGTCTTGAAGCTGGTGACCTGGACGCCAGCGGGGTTCACCCCGGACATCACGTGCTTGATCGTGCCGTCCTTGCCGGCGGCATCCAGCGCCTGGAACGCCGCCAGCAGCGCCCAGGAATCCTGGGCAAAGAGCTTTTCCTGCAACACCGTCAGCCGTTCCACATCGGCGGCCAGTTGATGCAGCGCCTGATCGTGGCTGATCATGTGCCCGGCAGTGTCGGCCGGGTCGTGATCCTTCAGGCGGAAGCGTCGCCCGTCGGTGACCCGGTAGCGGTCCAGCAGCTTGCCCAGCTGCTTGCGCGTCAGCGGCGTCGGGGACGGTTCCATGACCCGAGTATGCGCGCGCGCCGGGCGGGGCGGAAGCGGGGGGGCGAGGCCGGCTCATGGCCGCCGCGGCGCGAGTCGTTGTACTGTACGCGGCACGAACGGGCTGGCGGCCTGCTGTTGCGACCGCGCCAACGGGCGGAGCCGTACTGAAACCGGACAGTGATCCGACAGCCGGGATTTCCAGGCCGCACCGTGCTCGGCATACACAAGAACGCGCAGGCTGCCGGGCACCAGCCAGGCCCGCGCCGCCCCGCCGGCCAGGATGTGGTCGATGAAATATTCGGCGCCCCAGCAGGGCGAGGCGAAACCGTGCTCGGCCCGGACCAGCGGCGCCGCCGCGGTCAGGCGCCGCCACAGCCCGTCCTGGTGGCCATGGTGCGGGTCGAATTTCCGGTTGAAATCGCCAAGGATCAGGAACGGCGTGGCGTGGCGCGCGCGCGCCGCGATCCAGGCCACCAGCGGCGGCACCTGGCGCGCCAGCGTCTTGCAGGCCGGGCGGCGCCCGCGCAGCGCGGAGAACTGGCACCCCGCCTTCAGATGCACCGCCAGAATCCGCAACGGCCCGGAGCGAAGCTGCACCGTGATATCGGCTCCGGAGCGCAACCACGAGCCGGGCGGGGCCAGCGCGGTCAGGTCCTTGTGGCGGGTGAAGCGGAGCCCGCGGCGGATCGCGAAGCCGACGCGCTGGACCACGTGGTCGTGGGTCATGTCGATCACGTAGCGGGCGGGCGGGAACACGCGGGCGGCAGCGCGGGCGCCGTCCACTTCCTGAATCGCGACCACGTCGGCGTTCAGCCGCGCGGCGTAGGCCGCGAGGCGGGCGAAATCCCCCGGGCGCCGCGGATGGACGTCCGACGGCAGGGCGGGATCGCCGGCGCGGCGGCTGGTGAGCCAGTCCAGATTCCACGTGGCCACGCGCAACGCCCCCGCGCGCGGCACGGCGGCGAGCAGCAGGGCGAAAGCGAGCGCGAGCCGGAACATTCCCGCAGGATGCGGGCAGCGGGTAAACGCCGCGTCACCGGCGCTGCAACCGCGCTGTTACCGGGCCCGCGGCACATCGCGAATGTGTCTGCGTCCACCCCCTCTGCACCCGTCTTGCCCGCGCCTCCCGCGCTGCCGCGCCACCGCCCGGTCCCGGTCTGGAGGCGGACCGCGCTGGCCATCTTAGTCGGGATGCTGGCCGGGTTCGGGGTGCTGTTTTACGCGATTCATGTGGCCCAGGTCTGGGCCCATCCGCGAAATCCCTCGGATTTCATCGGCTTCCGGTCCTGGGCCGCCTTGTTGCGCGCTGCCCCGCGTGCCACTGCGATCTATGATTTCGCCCAGGTCGATCGGTTCATCCAGGCCGCGATCCCGGGCTACCCGCACCATTACCCGTTCGCCTATCCGCCCAGCCTGTTGTTGCTGATCTGGCCGCTGGGCTACCTCAGTTGGCGGATCGGGGCCCTGGCGTGGATGGCCGCGGGGATCGCAAGCTACACGCTGCTGCTGGCGGAGGCGCCATGGCGCCGACAGATCGCAATCGGGGTGTTGCTGGTGCCGGTGACGGCGCTGAGCGTCGCGGTGGGGCAGGACGGGCTGATCGTCGCCGGGCTGCTGGCCGGCGGCTGCCGGTTTCTCCCGCGCCGCCCGGTACTGGCCGGCGTGCTGTTCGGGTTGGCCGCGTGCAAGCCACAATTCGGTGTGCTGGTCCCGGTGGCGCTGATCGCGGCGCGGCAATGGCGCACGATCGCCGCGGCGGTGGCGACGGTGCTGGCGACGGTGGCGGCGAGCGGCCTGGCGTTCGGCTGGCAATTATGGATCCGCTGGCCGCAGGCCCTGATCGCGTTGTCGCGATTTGCCGGGGAAAACCACCGGCTGTATCCGATGATGCCGACGGTCAGCGGCAATCTGCGCGTGATCGGCGCGGCGCCGGAGCTGATCTGGGCGGCGCAGGCGCTGGCCGCGCTGGCGACCGCGATCGTGGTCTGGCGCGTCTGGCGCCGGCGCGGGCCGGGGCGGGCCGCCAGCGCGGTGCTGCTGGTGGGCGCGTTCCTGGCGACGCCATACGGGTTCTTCTACGATTTGCCGATCCTGAACGCCGGATTGCTGGCGTTCGGGCTGGAACGGATCGCGCGCGGCGCGCGGCTGGCCTGGTGGGAATGGGCGGTCGTGGCGCTGGTGGTGGCGCTGCCGATCGCCATGGACGCCGCCGGCCTGGGTTTCGCGCTGCCGCGGTGGTTGCCGCTGTCGTTGCCGGTGCTGGTCGCGGCGTTCGCGATGGTTGCCTGGCGGGCGCTGGACACCGGTGGAGCCGGCGGGCAGGGTGCGCGCCTGTCCCCCACACCCTGATAACGGATCCTTCATGCTGTTCGATCTTGCCGCGTTGGACGCGACCAACGCCTATAAGCTGCTTGTCTCCACCGTGGTACCGCGGCCGATCGCCTGGGTGACCACGCGGGATTTGGACGGGTCGGTCAACGCCGCGCCGTTCTCGTTCTTCAACGCGGTGTCCGGCAACCCGCCGATCGTTGCGATCGGCATCGGCGGGCGTGGGCCCGGCGATGTGAAGGACACCGGCGGTAATATCCGCCGCACCGGGCAGTTCGTGGTGAACATGGTCAGCGACGCGCTGGCCGAGAAGATGAACGTCACCGCGATCGATTTCGACAAAAGCGTGAACGAACTGGCCGAAGCCGGGCTGACCACCGCCGCGTCTTCCAAGGTGGCGCCGCCACGGATCGCCGAGTCGCCGGTCTCGTTCGAATGCGAACGTCTGGTGATCGTGGAGGTAGGGGTCGATCGCGCGGTGGTGCTGGGCCGGGTGCTGGCGATCCACATCAAGGACGAGTTCGTGCTGGACCCGGCGCGCTGCTATGTGGATACGCCGAAGCTGGATCTGATCGGGCGCATGCACGGGGGCGGGTGGTACGCGCGGACGCGCGATGCATTCGATCTGCCGCGAATCCCGGTGGCGGCGTGGGCGGGACGGAAGGCGGCGGAGTAACCCGCGCGCCGATTTTCGTCCCACCCCGGCGCGGGCGTGCTACCATCGATGGGTCGCGACCCGCTTCCGGTCGCCCC
>DAHWDR010000240.1:0-19786 GCA_027330745.1 Acetobacteraceae bacterium
TTGTCCTGTACGGCATGCGCGATCAAGGCGGGCGGTGGTCGGTACGGATCGGCAAGGCGGGCAGCAAGTGGTACGACGCCAGCGTTGACGGCGCGACCCTCACATTCAAAGGCGCCTTCACGAATCAAGACATGCTGACCGCGACCGGCGCACACAGCGCGGAAGCCCGGTACCAGGTCGGGATCCACAGCTATGGGCCGTACGCATTGACCTGTGCGCCGGAGGCGGCCCGGTAGCAAACCCGGGTTCGCGCATCCCTGCCGCGCCGGCCGCACCCTTGCGGCGCCTGCCCGCCCCGCGCATCTTGCCCGGGTTATGGCGCCGCCGGCGCCGGATGGAGCACGCGCCATGGATGGCGGTACCGACGCACGACGCATTACCCTTTACGCCCCGGCCGATTTCGTGCCGATGCGTGCCGCCGGGCGGCTTGCCGCCGCGACGCTGGACATGATCACCGCCCATGTCCGGCCCGGCGTGACCACCGGCGAACTGGACCAGATCTGCCATGATTTCATCATCGGCCACGGGGCGATCCCGGCCCCGCTGAACTATCGCGGGTTCCCGAAATCCATCTGCACCTCGATCAACCACGTGGTCTGCCACGGTATCCCCGGGGAGCGGCGCCTGGAGCCGGGGGATATCCTGAACATCGATGTCACCGTGATCCTGGACGGCTGGCATGGCGATACCTCACGCATGTACGTGGCCGGTACCACCAACACGCGCGCCCGCCGCCTGATGGATGTGACTTACGAATCCCTGATGCGCGGCATCGCCGCGATCCGGCCCGGGGCGACGCTCGGGGATGTGGGCCACGCGATCCAGTCCTATGTGGAGGCGCAGCGCTGCTCGGTGGTGCGCGATTTCTGCGGCCACGGCATCGGCCGGCAATTCCACGAAGCTCCCAACGTGCTCCATTACGGCCGCCGCGGCGAAGGTCCGGTGCTGCGCCCGGGGATGTTCTTCACCGTCGAGCCGATGGTCAACGCCGGCCGGCCCGAGGTGAAGGTACTGGATGATGGCTGGACCGCCGTGACGCGGGACCGCAGCCTGTCGGCGCAGTTCGAGCATATGGTCGGCGTGACCGATGCGGGTGTGGAAATCTTTACCCTTTCCCCCGCAGGGTTTACCGCGCCCCCCTATCCGGTGGGCTGACCCCCACGCCGCCCGCGCGGGGTATGCGCGGGGAGTGGAATGGCACGGGGTCTCAAGGAAGCGTCGCTGCCGATCCTGCTGCCGGCGGAAGCGCCGGCGCCGGCCGGCTCGGACGGGCACCGGGCACGGATGCGCGCGCGCTTGCTGCGAGCCGGGTCCGCGGCGCTGGCCGATTACGAAATGCTGGAGATGGTTCTGTATATCGCCCTGCCGCGGCAGGACACCAAGGCGCTGGCCCGCGCGCTGCTGGCCGCGTTCGGCAGTTTCGCGGCGGTCTGCACCGCGCCCGTGAACGCGCTTCTGGCGGTGAAGGGCCTCGGCGAGTCGGGGGCCGCGACCCTGAAGCTGGTCCAGGCGGCCGCCTTGCGCCTGGCGCAGGGCGAATTGACGGACCGGCCGCTGCTGTCGAACTGGGACCGGCTGATCGCCTACCTGACCGCCGTCCTGGCGCGTGAGAAGACCGAACAGGCCCGGGTCCTGTTCCTGGACAACCGCAATCACCTGCTCGCCGACGAGGTCGTCGGACGTGGCACCGTCAACCACACCCCGATCTACCCGCGCGAGGTGGTACGCCGGGCTCTGGAATTGCAGGCGTCGGCATTGATTCTGGTGCATAATCACCCGAGCGGCGACCCGCGCCCCTCGGCCGAGGACGTGGCAATGACGCAGGAGGTGAAACAGGCCGCCGCGGCGCTGGGGATCGCGCTGCACGACCATCTGGTGATCGGCGACGGACGCTGGTGCTCGCTGCGCCAGGAAGGGTTGATCGGTTGACTTTGTACAAAGCTTGGACCCGACAGCGCCCAACCGCGACCTGGCCCGGGAAAATCCGACGCCAGGCCGGGTCTGGCCCGTTACGGCGTTGCCGCGATCACGTCAGATCGAAGCGATCGAGGTTCATCACCTTGGTCCACGCTGCCACGAAATCATGCACGAATGTCTCTCCCGCGTCGGCGCTGGCATAGACCTCGGCCAAAGCCCGAAGCTCGGAATGCGATCCGAACACCAGATCGACCCTGGTGCCGGTCCAGGTGACGGCGCCGGTTTTGCGATCATGCCCCTCGAACACGTCCCCGACCGGTTTCCACTCCGTGCTCATATCCAGCAGGTTCACGAAGAAGTCGGTGGTCAACGTGCCCGGCCGTTGGGTCAGGACACCGTGGGAGACCTTCCCTGCGCTAACGCCCAGCACGCGCAGGCCACCCACCAGCACCGTCATTTCCGGTGCCGTCAGGGTCAGCAACTGCGCCCGATCGATCAGCAACGCCTCGGCCGGCACGTTGGTGCCTTCCTTGACGTAGTTGCGGAAGCCATCGGCGATCGGTTCCAGCACGGCAAACGAGGCCGTGTCCGTTTGCTCCGCCGCGGCGTCCATGCGTCCCGGCGTGAACGGAACCGTCACGCTGTGACCGGCTGCCCGTGCCGCCTGCTCGACGCCCGCGCATCCGCCGAGCACGATCAGATCCGCGAGCGAGACCTTCTTGCCGCCGGGCTGAGCGGCGTTGAACGCGCCCTGGATGCGCTCCAGCGTCGTCAGCACCTGCGCCAGTTGCGCGGGCTGGTTGACCTCCCAATCCTTTTGCGGCGCCAGACGGATGCGGGCACCGTTTGCGCCGCCGCGCTTGTCGGAACCGCGGAACGTGGAAGCCGACGCCCAGGCGGTGGCGATCAGTTGCGAGACCGACAGGCCCTCCGCCAGGATTTGCGCCTTGAGAGCGGCAATGTCGCGCGCATCGATCAGCGGATGATCGACCGCCGGGATCGGATCCTGCCAGATCAGCACTTCGCTTGGCACGTCCGGGCCGAGATAGCGCACGCGCGGTCCCATATCGCGGTGGGTCAACTTGAACCAGGCGCGGGCAAAGGCGTCGGCGAACTGGTCTGGATTGGCGAGGAAGCGGCGCGATATCTTCTCGTATGCCGGATCGGCGCGAAGCGACAGATACGTGGTCAGCATGGTCGGCGCGTGGCGCCGGGACGGATCATGGGCATCCGGCACGGTGCCCGCGCCGGCGCCGTTCCTGGCAGTCCATTGATGCGCGCCGGCCGGACTTTTGGTCAGCTCCCATTCATAGCCGAACAGGTTCTGGAAGAAATTGTTGCTCCATGTCGTCGGCGTGACGGTCCAGGTGACCTCCAGACCGCTGCCGATCTGATCGGCGCCGATGCCGGTGCCGAAGCGGTTCTTCCAGCCCAGGCCCTGGGCCTCGATAGCGGCGCCTTCGGGCGGGACGCCCACCAGGGCCGCATCGCCGGCACCATGGGTCTTGCCGAAACTATGGCCGCCCGCGATCAGCGCCACCGTCTCCTCGTCATCCATCGCCATGCGCGCGAAGGTTTCGCGGATATCGCGGGCCGCGGCCAGCGGATCCGGGTTGCCGCCGGGGCCTTCCGGATTGACGTAGATCAGCCCCATCTGCACGGCGGCAAGCGGATTTGCGAGGTCGCGATCGCCGGAATAGCGCTTGTCGTCGGCCAACCAGGCGGTCTCCGCGCCCCAGTTCGGGCTTTCGTCCGGCTCCCAGACATCGGCCCGTCCGCCGCCGAAGCCGAAGGTCTTGAACCCCATCGAGTCGAGCGCGACGTTGCCGGCAAGGATCATCAGATCGGCCCAGGAGAGAGCGCGGCCGTATTTCTGTTTGATCGGCCATAGCAGCCGGCGCGCCTTGTCGAGATTGACGTTGTCGGGCCAGCTATTGAGCGGCGCAAAACGCTGCTGGCCGCTGCCGGCGCCGCCGCGGCCGTCGCCGATGCGGTAGGTGCCCGCGCTGTGCCACGCCATGCGAATGAACAACGGCCCGTAATGCCCGAAATCCGCCGGCCACCAGGGCTGCGAGTCGGTCATCAGTGCCAGCAGGTCCCGCTTCACCGCCGCCAGGTCGAGGTTACGGAACGCCGTGGCGTAGTCGAACCCCTTGCCCATCGGATCGGACAGGGACGAGTTCTGACGCAGGATCGCCAGGTCGAGCTGGTTCGGCCACCAGTCATGGCGCGCTTTGCCGGCGCCGGCGGCGGGAAGATAGGGGCAGGTCGCTGCGGATGACATGGGTTTCTCCTTGGGCGGTTGGAGGCTGACGCCTCGGTCGGGACGGGAGTCCGGGCAGCTTGCCGATGCCACGCGGCCCGATGACAGGCTGGTGGGGCGGCCCGGCGCCGGCGCGGCGATTCTCGCGCCGTTGTCTGCGCCCGATCTCGGCGGTTCCCCAACGCATCGACACCATAGACCTTGAAACCTGCTGACCCAAGCGAATAATATCGGGCAGGATAATCGACTGGACCGATGACGCCGCTTCCCACCCCGCAGCAGCTCCGCTTTCTCTGCGCCCTGTCGGAGCACCAGCATTTCGGCCGCGCCGCCAATGCCTGTGCCGTCTCGCAATCCACCTTGTCGGCCGGAATGATCGCGCTCGAGACCCTGCTCGATGCCGCGATCCTGGACCGTGGCGCGGGCAAGCGTGTGGTTTTCACCCCGCTCGGCCAGCAACTCGTCGGCCGCGCCCGCGCCGCCCTGTCCGCTCTGGCGGCGATCGCGGAGGCCGCCGAAGCTGCCCGCGCGCCGCTATCCGGCCCGCTGCGTCTCGGCGTGATCCCCACCATCGGCCCGTTCCTGCTGCCGCGCCTGATGCCCGCGCTGCGTGCCGCTTTCCCGGGCCTGCGCCTGTTCCTGCGCGAGGACCTGACCGCCCGCCTGGTCGATCGTCTGGCGGCGAACCGGCTGGACGCGCTGCTGGTGGCGCTGCCTTGCGATTGCGGCGGCGGCGAAACCCTGCCTGTCGCCCGCGACGAATTCCTCGTCGCCCTCCCGCCCAACCATCCGCTGGCCGCGCATCGGCGCATCCCGGCGGCCGCGCTGGACCACGAACGCCTGTTGCTGCTGGAAGATGGACACTGCCTGCGCGACCAGGCGCTTGCCGTCTGCGGGCGGCACGCCGGTCCGCACGACGAGTTCGCCGCCACCAGCCTGCACACGCTGGTGCAAATGGTCGCCGGCGGCCTGGGCGTGACCCTGCTGCCCAAAAGCGCGATCGCCGGCGGCGTGACCGCGGGCACTAATCTGGTGCTGCGCCCGCTGGACGGCGCCGGTGCCTGGCGCACGCTCGGCCTGGTCTGGCGCGCCGGCGCCCCGCGCGGCGACGCGTACCGCGCATTGGCGCCGGTGCTGGCGGCGGCTACGGGGGAGGGGGTGGGGTGAAGGGAAGGCCAATGGGGCAGCGCCCCCTTGGCCTTCCTTCACCCCAACTCCCACCCCGTAGCCCCCCCCACCACATGCACCGCCCGCCCGCAGATCGCGGCGGCTTCAGCCAGGGCGATCGGGTCGGCGTGCAGGGCAGCGGCGATCGCCGGGGCGCAGCGCAGGCAGGGTGTCCAGCTCGGACGGGCGCATAGTTCGCGCAGGGCCGCACGCAGGGCGGCCAGCGCTTCCGCGTGCGGGGTTCCCGCCAGCTCGTGCAGCGGCGGGTGGATGCGGGGGCGCAGGATCTCGGCGAGGCCGAGGCCGGTGAAGCCGATCAGGCGCGGCGCCTGCGGGTCCTGACGCAGCGCGGCGCGGAGCGGTTCGGCCAGGCTAGGGCGGCGTTTCGGGGGCAAGCCGGCGAAATCGATCAGGATGGCGCCGCCAAGGTTGCGCAGCCGGATCTGGCGCGCGAGTTCGGGCAGGGCCGCCAGGTTCCAGGCCAGTTGCGCGCGCGGTTTGGGACTACGCGCGCCGGTGGCGGCTCCGGCGTCGAGGTCGATCGCGGTGAGCGCCGGCGTGGGATGGATGCGCGCCTGGCCGCCCTCCGGCAGCGGGGCGAACGGGGTGGCCAGGGATTCGATTTCGGCTTCCAGCGCGGCATCGAACCCGGTGCCGGGCACCGCGCGGGCACCGAGCG
Source organism: Acetobacteraceae bacterium (assembly GCA_027330745.1). Classification (GTDB taxonomy): domain Bacteria; phylum Pseudomonadota; class Alphaproteobacteria; order Acetobacterales; family Acetobacteraceae; genus JAJZVS01. The sequence goes on from DAHWDR010000240.1 coordinate 6,027, forward strand.
TGGCGCGGAGCGCGGCGCGCAAGGCGGGGTCGTCGATTTCCACCGCGGCGTCCGGGAATTCGCCCGCGAGGCGCGATACCGCCGAGGCGGCGGGGCGGAGCAGTGCCGTGGGGCCGGACAAGGTCAGGCCAGCCGCGTCCGCGGCGGCGATGGCGCCGAGGCGCACGCCCTTGCCGCCTTGCGCGGCGCGGGTCACGCGGACCAGGACCGGATCGCCCACGCCACGGCCGGCGGCGCCGGCGCTGTCGGGCAGGAATCCGTCCAGGCTGCCCAGGCTCACGAAGGCGCCGGCCATGGCGGGCACCGGGACGGCGACGTGGCCGCGGAACAGGGCGCCGACCAGATCCGGGGCGCCCGGGCGGTCGAAGCCCAGCGCGATCAACCGGCCGTCCTGCAACACCGCGACCCGGGTTTCGCCGGGGCTGTGGGAGGCCAGCAGCCGGATTTTCATCCCGGCACGATCCAGCCCTGGCCGCGGAGCAGCTGCGCGGTCTCGAACAACGGCAGCCCGACCACGGCGGAATGGCTGCCGGACAGGAAGCGGATGCAGGACGCGGCGGTGCCTTGGATCGCGTAGCCGCCGGCCTTGCCGCGCCAATCCCCGGCCGCGATCAGGGCGTCGATCTGGCCTGGCGTCAGGCGGGCGAAGGCGACCGTGGTGTCGGTCAGGCGTTCCTGGGCGCGGCCGTCCGGGGCGCGCAGGACCACGGCGGTCACCACGCGATGGCGACGGCCGGAGAGCAGGGCCAGACAAAAGCGGGCCTCGGCCTCGGTTTCCGCTTTGGGCAGGATGCGGCGGCCGGCGGCGACGAGCGTGTCCGCGGCCAGGATCAGGGCATCGCCGGCGGCGGGCGCGACGGCACCAGCCTTGGCGTGGGCCAGGCGCAGCGCGCAGCGACGGGGTGTTTCGTGGGGATGCGGGGTTTCGTCGATTGCGGCGGGAAGGACCTGGTCGGGGCGGATGCCAAGCTGGGCCAGCAGGACCAGGCGCCGCGGGCTGGCCGAGGCCAGCACAAGCCGGGAGCGCGCCGGGGTCACGCGCGGTGACCCTTCACTTAAACCGGAACGTGATGCGTCCCTTGGTCAGGTCGTACGGCGTCATTTCCACATTCACCCGGTCCCCGGCCAGCACACGGATGCGGTTCTTACGCATTTTGCCGCTGGTATGGGCCAGGATCACATGTTCATTGTCGAGTTTCACGCGGAACATGGCATTGGGCAGAAGCTCCGTTACCATCCCGCTGAACTCGATCATATCTTCTTTCGGCATCCGGCCCCGTGTGTCTGGGTTATTGCGGGGCGCAACATGAGCATCGGACCCCGCCGGGTCAAGCCAGGGCCGGAAGGGGCAGTGTTTCAGCGTGAAAGCCGGTGCCTCCCTGGTCGCGCCCGCGGATCGGGGCTAGGGTCCGGGCCGAATGCTGACCGATCTGCCCAACCTTCTTACGCTCTCGCGCATCGCGGCGGTGCCGCTGGTGGTGGGGCTGGTTGCGCTGCGCCTGCCGGGCGCGGACCTGGCGGCGAGCCTGGTGTTCGGGCTGGCGGCGGTGACCGACTGGCTGGACGGGCATCTGGCGCGGTCGCGCCACCAGGCCTCCGACCTGGGGAGGATGCTGGACCCGATCGCGGACAAGTTGCTGGTGGGCGCCGCGCTGATGGTGCTGGCCGGCGAAGGACGGCTGGGCGGGGGCGCGCTGTTCCCGGCGATCGTGATCCTGTTGCGCGAGATCCTGGTCAGTGGGTTGCGCGAGTATCTGGCCGGTATCCGGGTGGGGCTGCCGGTGACCCGGCTGGCGAAATGGAAGACCGGCGTGCAGCTTCTGGCGGTGGGATTTCTGCTGGCCGGGGATGCGGGCGCGCGCGTGATCGGGTTGGGCGCGCTGCGTCCGCTGGTGCTCGGCACGGGGCTGTTGTGGATCGCGGCGGCGCTGACATTGTTGACGGGATGGGATTATCTCATGGCCGGCGTGCGCCATGCGTCCGGCGCGGCGCGGGTGGCGCCGGGGGCGGAGAAAAAGCCCGGGTGAAGGTCAGGCCGCGCGGGCGGCGCGGTCCATTCCCAGGCCGCGCCAGTCGGTGCCTTTCGGTACCACGCCCTCGAAGGATCGGATCGCAGCCGGGCTGATCCGTCCGGCCCCGCCGCCGATCGCCGGCCCGCCATTGGCCACCGCGCGCGCCGCGGCGACCATCTGACGGCGGAACCGCGAGATCGCGAGGTCCGACGCGCTCAGCCGCTCCTGCGAGCGGTCGGCGATCGCACCCATCGATTCCCACATCGCCATGTCCTGGGACGGGATGCCCTTGATGCCGGTGAAATTGCCCGCCGCCATCGCCGTGCGGTCCTGCAGGTAGCGATTCCCGGCATGGCGGATCGGCAGCCAGTCCGCGCCAAGATCGATCCCCGGCGTGGCGGCGCAGAAAGCGCGCCATTCGGCGCTGCCGATGCCCGCCTCGGGATGCCAGGCGATGAAATGGAACATCGTGTGCGTGTCGTCGATCGGCACGATCGCCTGGGCCAGGTTGTAGCGGTCGTTGGGCGGGATCAGCGCGGTAAACGGAGCGATGAAGGCGGTGATGCGGATGTAGTCATGCGTCTCGGCGCGCTGCGTGGGGGTGCGGATGGCGGCATAGCGAAAGCCCCAGTCGGCGATGTCGATCGCCAGCCGCGGCGCGCGGTCGGTGGACGGCCGCGGCCAGACGGTCGCGGTGGCTTGCGCGCCGTCCAGAGGGGACGTGCCGGCAGGCGCGGCGGGCATATCGGTGGAATGCAGGCTGGAACTATGCGCGGAATCGATCGCGCCTTCCAGCACCTGCGCCCAGTTGCAGCGGATCTGCATCTTGACGATGCTGATCCGTTCGGTCCCGGTGGGCGCCCAGGCGGCGGCGGGCAGATCGGGGACGGCGGTGGGATCGCCAAGCCAGACCCAGACGAAGCCGGCGGCTTCCCGGACCGGCCAGGCGCGGTGGCGGAGCTGGGTGCGGAGCCGGCTGTCGGGGCGTTCCGAGGACATGTCGGTGACGCTGCCGTCCACCGCGAATTTCCAGCCGTGATAGAGGCAGCGCAGGCCGCATTCCTCGTTGCGGCCATACACCAGGGACGCGCGGCGGTGCGGGCAGAGTTCGTCCAGCGCGCCAAGGCTGCCGTTGCTGTCACGGAACAGCACCAGGTCATGGCCAAGCAGGCGGGCCTTGAGCGGGGGGCCGTCCGGTTGGGCGAGTTCCTCGGACAGGCAGGCCGGCAGCCAGTGGGCGCGCATGATCCGACCCATCGGGGCATCGCCCTCGATGCGGCACAGCAGCTCGTTGTCTTCATGGGAAAGCATGGCGGCACCTTCGCGGCGGATTTGGAGCGGTGGGGGGCCTCAGATACGGAACGTTTCGTGCGTGGCGGGATGGAACAGCGCCTCCGGCGTCAGGAGCCGTGGCGAGAGCCCCTCGCGGTGGTGGCGCGCTAGGAACGCGGCTAGGCCGGCGCGGTTGCGGTCCAGCCCGTAGGACCAGTAATCCGCGCCCATCAGCGCGCGCGCTTCCACCAGCCGTTCCTCGATGAAGGGCAGGCTCACCTTGCAGGCCGATGGGTCCGCCAGCCGCGCCATCGCGCGATCCTTGGACGCGGTGAACGCCTTGGTCAGCGCCATCGGCAGGAACGGGTGGCGCTCGGCCAGTTCGCGCCGCAGCCCCAGCAGATGCATGATCGGGAAGATGCTGGTGCGACGGAAATAATCGCTCGCCGCCGCGGTCGGGTCGGGATAGAGCCAGCCGACTTCAGGCACCACTCCGAAACAGGACGGCGCGCGCGGGGCGATGATCCCGTCGATCTCGCCCGCTGCCAGCAGCGCCGAAAGGCTGCGTCCGGCGGGCGCGTCCTCGAGGCGCAGACCGGCGGGCGGGACGAACGGATTCTTCTCGACCCGCCCCGGGTCCTCGAGCCCGCCGCGCACCCAAACGATGTCTTCCGCCTGCACACCGTGATCGTCGGCCAGCAGCGCGCGCGCCCAGACATTCGCGGTCAGCTGGTATTCCGGCACACCGACGCGCTTCCCGCGCAGCTCGTCCGGCCGCCGCACCCGGTCGCGGCGCACATAGATCGCGGTATGGCGGAACGCGCGCGAGGGAAACACGGGCAGCCCGACATAAGGGCAGTCACCGCGCGCGGTGCGCAATGAAAAACTCGACAGCGACAATTCGCATACGTCGAAATCGCCGTGGCGGAACGCGCGAAAGAAGATCTCCTCGGGTTCCAGCAGCATGAACACCGGGTCCACGCCGTCGATGCGAATTTCCCCGTCCACCAGCGGACGCATCCGGTCGTAATTGCCGACGGCGATGGACAGGTTGATCCGGCTCATGGTGACGTCTCCCAAGGGGAAGCATTCAGGGGGAAGCATTCAGGGGTGCAGCACGCAGCGCAGGCGTTCCGTCAGCGCGGCCTCCCGCGCCGGGTCGGCCCGCGCCGTGCCGCCGAGGCCAAGATAGCGCGCCGCCACCCCGGGGTCATCGGCCAGGGCGCGCGCCGGGCCGGACAGTGCGACGACGCCGCGTTCCAGCACATAGCCGCGATCGGCGATCGCCAGACTCTGCCGCGCGTTCTGCTCCGATAACAGAATGGAAAGCCCACCTTCCCGTAATCGCCCGATCAGCGCGAATACGTCGGCCACCAGCAACGGCGCCAGACCCAAAGACGGTTCGTCCAGCATCAGCACCGCGGGCGCGCTCATCAGCGCCCGCCCGATCGCCAGCATCTGCTGCTGCCCACCGGACAGGGCGCCCGCGGGACTGGCGCGGCGTTCCGCCAGCATCGGGAACAGCGCGAACATCTCGGCTTCCAGCGCCGCGACGCGCGCGGCCCCCAGGCGGCGGCGGACGGCTTGGGCGCCGAGGCGCAGATTCTCGGCCACCGATAGCGTGGCGAACACCTGCCGCCCCTCTGGCACCAGCGCCAGGCCGCGGGACAGCCGCGCATCCGGGGCCAGATGCTCGATCCGCGCGCCGTCCAGGCGGATGGTGCCGGCGCGCAGCGGTAGCAGCCCGGTCAGGACGCGCGCCAGCGTGGTCTTGCCCGCGCCGTTCGCGCCGATCAGCGCGGCGATCTCCCCGGAGTCCACGCGCAGGCTGATCTCGCGCAGCACCGGCGTGGCGCCGTAGCCGGCGGTGACTTCGTCCAGTTCCAGCATCACGCCACACCCAGATAGGCGGCGATCACGGCGGGGTCGCGCGCGACCTCATGGGGTGGGCCGGCGGCGATGCGCCGGCCGGCGTCCAGCACGATCACCTGATCGGCGCTGTCCATCACCAGCGCCATGTTGTGCTCGACGATCAGCAGCGTGATGCCGCTGTCGCGGATCGCGCGCAGCAGGGCCGCGAGTTCCGATGTTTCGCTGTCGTTCAGCCCGGCGGCCGGTTCGTCCAGCAGCAACAGGCGCGGGCCGGCCATCAGGGCACGGCCGATCTCGATCAGCTTCTGCGCGCCCATCGGCAGCAAGGTTGCCTCGGTCGCGGCGAAGCGGGACAGGCCCAGAAGGTCCAGCAGCGCGTCGGCGCGGGCGCCGAGCACGCGTTCCTCGGCGCGTGCCGCGGGCAGCCACAGGAACTGCGACCATGCCCCGGCGCGCAGGCGGCGATGCGCGCCGGCCAGTAGATTCTCGCGCGCGGTCATGGCGGGGAACACGCGCGCGGTCTGGAAGCTGCGCAACAGACCGCGTCCGGCGATCGCCTCGGCCGGCAGCCCGGCGATCGGCTGGTCGAACAGCCGTACCTGGCCGGAATCGGGGCGGACCACCCCGGTGATCAGATTGAACGCGGTGGTCTTACCGGCGCCGTTCGGGCCGATCAGGGCGGTCAGGCTGCCCGGCGCGATCGTGAACGAAACATCGTCCACCGCGCGCACGCCGCCGAACGCCACCGACAGGCCATGGACCGACAGCGCGGTCATGCCGCCGCGCCCCGCCGTGCCAGCACGCTGCCCAGAATCCCGCCGGGGGCGAGCAGGAACACCAGGACCAGGATCAGCCCCTCGATCAGCACCTTCTCCGCGGCCAGCGCCTGTACCGCGATCGGCAGCAGGGTGATGGCGAAAGCCCCGATCAGGCCACCGCCCAGCGTGGCTTCGCCGCCCAGGACCAGCATCGCGATCAGCTCGAAGCTGCGCGGCGTGGCGACCATTTCGGGGCCGAGATAGTGGAAATCGAACGCATACAGGCTGCCCGCCAGCGACCCCAGGACCGCCGAGATCACGAACGCCGCCAGCTTGTAGCGCGCGACGTTGATCCCGAGCGCGGCGGCAGCCAGCGGATCGGCGCGGATCGCGCGCAGGGCGCGTCCGAACCCGCCGCGCAGCCCGCCGGCGAGCAGCGTGACCAGGGACGCGGCGAGCCCCAGGACCAGGAACCACATCGCGAACGGCGTGGCGAAGGTCACCCCGAAGGCGCTGAAAGACGGGATACCGACCAGGCCGGACGGACCGCCGGTCAGGTTCGGCAGCCCGACCACCAACTGGTCCACCAGCAGCCCGAAGGCCAAAGTGGCCAGCGCCAGATACGCGCCTCGCAGCCGCAGCGTGACCGCCGCGACGGCCACCGCGGCCAGCGCCGACACCGCGGCTCCGGCCAGCGTGCCGAGCAGCGGCGACACGCCGTAGCCGGTGGCCAGGATGGAAGCGGTGTAGCCGCCCAGCGCCATGAACCCGGCCTGGCCCAGGCTGACCTGCCCCGCGAATCCCATGACCACGTCGAGCCCCAGCACCGCGATGAACAGGATCAGCCCGATCACCAGGGACGCGAGCGTGCCGGCATCCACCAGGAACGGCAACGCGATCAGCACCGCCAGGCATGTCACGCCGAGCGCCGTGCCTCGCCGCAGCGTCCACACCGGGGCCGCGGCGCGCGCGCGCGGCTCGGTCCGCACATCCGCCCGCGCGGCGCGCGGCGCGAACAACCCTTGCGGACGGAACAGCAGCACCAGCAACAGCATCGCCAAGGCGAGCGCGTTGGCGAACAGCGAGGAAACGTAGCCCGCCGCCAGTTGCTCGATCACGCCCAGGAACAACCCGCCGGCGGCGGCCCCCGGCAGCGATCCCATCCCGCCCAGGGCGACGGCGATGAAGCCGGCGTTGGTGAAGAAATGTCCGGTATCGTACTGCAACGAGATCAGCGGCGCGACCGCCACTCCGGCCAGCGCCCCAAGCGCGGCGGTGGCGGCGAAGCTGGCACGACGCACCCGCGTGAGGCCGATGCCGACCAGCGTCGCGCCGGTCGGGTTATCGGCCGCGGCGCGCAGGCTGCGGCCCGGTGCGGTGCGGGTCAGAACCAGCCAGATCGCGAGGCCCGCCAGGATCGCGATCGCGCCGAGCCATAGCGCCTGGGTCGGGACCTCCAGCCCCAGCAGCAGGATCGGCTGTTCGCCCGAGAACGGCGCCACGGCGTACGGCGCGCTGCCCCAGATCAGCAGCGCGATCCCGTCCATCACGGTCAGCAATCCGGCCGACAGCATCAGCAGGCTGCTTTGCGGCAGGCGGGCCAGCGCGGGCACGAACGTCGCCGCGCCCAGCGCATAGCCGAACGCGCCCACGGTAAGGATGGCGCCGAGCAGCGCCACCGGCCATGGCAGGTGCCCCCAGCCGAGCAGGCTCTGGTAGCTCAACGCCCCGAGGACGCAGAACCCGCCTTGCGCCAGGTTGATCGCGCCGGTCACCCGATGGACCAGGGCGAAACCAAGCGCGATCAGCGCGAACACCCCGCCCTGGATCAGCCCGCCCAGCAGGATCTGCCCGGCCTGGTTCATCCGCGGTGGTCAGTGCGCCAGCGGTGCTCCACCCGGCGCGGTCATCGGCTCCCAGGCGTCCTTCGCCGGCGTCCAGCGCGTCACGACGACGTTGCCGACGCCGATGCCGCGCTGCGGGAACTTGGCGAAATCATAAACGCCGTCGATCCCGGCGAAATGCGTCTGGTGCGCGATCCAGGCATGGACCTGGGCCGCGGTCGCGTTTGGCCCCAGGGCGCGCAGCGCGGCGACGATGATTTCGCCCGGATCCCAGCCGATCGCACCGGGCAGGTCGGGCAGCACATGCGCTTGCGCGAAGGCCTGGACGAAGGCCTGCTGGGCCCGCTTGACCCCCGGGTCGGTGACCTCGGGGCCGGCGAGATAGGCCCATTCGCCGGTGGCGATATAAAGCTGTTTCGGCAGGAATGACGCATAGCGGCTCATTTGCACGTGCGTCATGTTGCCGTCGGTGGTGCCGACCGGGATGGCGAGGCCGGATTCGGTGATGCCCTTGAACGCCGTGGCGATCGGCGCGCCCGTGCTCCAGGCGATCATCGCCTGCGGATGCGCTGCCTTGATGCGCGCCATCTGCGCCGCCACGCTGACATCGGTGGGATTGAAGTGTGTCTCGGCGACCAGTTTCATGCCGTGGTTCTCGGGCAGCCGCAACGCCGCAGCGATGCCGGAAGCGGCATCCTGGCCGGTGGCGTCGGTGCTGGTGAGCACCGCGAGCCGGGTCCAGCCGCGCAGCCGGAAATAGCGGATCAGGGAGCGTGCCAGCGCATGGGTGGACACGCTGGCGCTGTATTCATAGCCGCCTGTCTTCGGGTGCACGCCGGGCGAGAGGCAATACATCACCGGTCCGGCCTGCATCAGCGGCGCCATCGCGTTGCACATGGCAACGATCGAGGACCCGAGCAGAACCGCCGGATGGGCGGCGACGATCGGACTGGCGAACTGCACCGCCGCTTGCGGGCTCGACTGGTCGTCGTGGAAGACGAACTGCAGCGGTCGGCCGTGGATGCCGCCGGTGGCGTTGGTTTGCTGCTCGATCAGCTGTAGCGTGCGCTGCTCGGCGCGGCCGAGAAAGGCGGCCCAGCCGGTCAGCGGCATGATGACCTGGATCTGGTATGGGGCGGCGGCGCGGGCGACCGGTGCGGTCCAGGGAACGGTGATGAACGCGGCCAGCAGGCCTGCCAGAAGAAGTTTCAGTCGCATTTTATTTCCTCCCGTGATGGTTGGCGGCGCCCCGCCGCGGTTACGCCCAGGCTTCCTGCACCCATAGGCCCCACGGGCGCGCGATCTGCCCGCCGATCGATTGGGCGGCGGCGGCGGCCTCGGCATTGGTCAGATAGATCGGCTCGCCCAACGCGATCGCGGTGGCCTGCAACTCCGCGTTGGTCTTGGCGTAGATCGCGCGATACACCGCCTGGCGCAGGTCGGGCCCGACCACGGTCGCGCCATGGCCGCGCATCAACGCCACGCTGTGGGGGCCGAGTGAGGTGGCCAGTGCCGCGCCCTGTTCGCGATTGCGGATCAACAGGTCGGACGCCTCGCCGGAACAGCAGCGGATGTCGAACACCGGCACGCTGGCGCCGAGGAATCCGGCCATGTGGAACACCGGACGCAGCTGGCGCGACGGCACGATGCCGAACGGGATCACCGCCGCGGCGTGGCTGTGCACCACCGCGAACACGTCGGCGCGCGCGCGGAAGATCTCGCCATGGAGGAAGCGTTCCAGATAGACCCGCGGGGCATCGGCGGCGACCGGTTCGGAATCGGCATCGAACTCGACCAAGTCGGCGGCGGTCACCAGACCGGGGGCGAGATTGCGCGACAGCAGGAAATGCGCCGGGCGCAGCGGGTGGCGCAGGCTGACATGGCCGAACGCGTCCACCACGCCGTGGCGGAACAGGATGCGATTCGCGTCCACCAGATCGGCGATCAGCGCGGGATCGATCCCGGCCAGCGCGGGCGGGGGGGCGATCGCGGAGTCGCGCGCGCTCATGGGGCGGGGCTGTGCGGCTGTGGCATGACGTCCTCCGGCGTTGCTCCGGCCGTAGCGTTGCCGGCTGCGTCGCGCAAGGCCAGCTGGCGGGTCAGGGGGATTTCACGGTGTTCCCGCGCGGAGGTCAGCAGGCCGAGACAGGCCTCCAGCGTCGCCAGGCCCCAGGCGCCGGTCTGGGCCGGCATCCGGCCGTGGCGGATGGCGTGCCACAGCGCGTCCAGGACCGGCGGCGGGCCGGGCGGCGTGGAATGGAAGCTGCGATCGTGGTCGGCGTGGATTTCGACGCCGTACGGCGTGGGGCGGAGATCCGCACCCTCGCACTGGATCAGGGCATAGCCGAAATGCGGATGAGCCGCGGGCGCGGGCGCTTCGGGCGCGGTGGCGTAGCCGCGGGCGGCGCGGAGGCGGGATTCGTCGTCCCCCGCCAGACGCGCGCGGGCGGCGCCAGGCAGGGCAGGGCGGCGCGGGCGACCATCCTCGCCGATCCAGCCCATCAAGGCGTCGGAATCATACCGCGCGTAGCCGGTATAGGTCAGGGACGCGACCGCGCCATCGCGGAATCCGGCCAGTGCGGTGTAGGCGCCCTCGGTGCGGCGGGCCGGGTCCCAGGCGCCGGTGGCGGCGCGGATCCAGCCCAGATCGCCGCCGCCGAGCAGGCGCGCGATATCGAGCTGGTGCGCGGCCTGGTTGAACACGACGCCGCCGCCCTGCGCGGTGTCCAGCTCCTCGGGCCGGCGCGGGCGGTAGAGGAAATCGGTCGCGGTCAGCAACGTCATCATGCGTACCCGGCCGTAACGGCCGGAGGCGATCAAGGCGCGGGCGGCGGCGATCGGGGCATCGAAACTATGGCTGGGGCCGACGATCAGGGCGACCTTGGCGGCGTGCGCGGCGGCGATCATGGCCTCGGCGTCGGCCAGCGTGAGCGCCATGGGTTTTTCCACCAGCACGTGTTTGCCGGCGCGGCAGGCGGCGATGGCGTGGGCGGCGTGGTACTGGTGGGGGGTGGCGATATAGATCGCCTCGATCGCGGGATCGGCCGCGAGGGCTTCGGCGGTGTCGAAGGTGGCGGGCGCGATCTCGGCGGCGAAGCGGGCGCGGGCGGCCGGGTTGGGGTCGGCCGCGGCGAGCAGGCGGATGCGCGGGTCGGCACGGAGCGCGGGCAGGAGCAAGGTGAAGGCGCGGCCGAGGCCGAGCACGCCGAGACGCAGCGGGACGGGGGGAATTGCGGGCACGGCGAAGGCTAGCAGGTGCGGGGCAGGGGGGAACAGTCGGCTTCGTGCGAACGCCACCATCGGGCCGGAAGCGAAACCGATGATACGAAATCGAAACCGGCGCCATGATGTTGTCCGCGGGCAAAAGCGAACCGAAGGCTGCCCAGGCGATGATCGTCGCGCCACCATGCCCGCTGCCTCGCGTCTATCGTCTCAAGCCTTGGATCGCTGCCGTGGTCCGGGCTTGCGGCGTCGCGTGGTGTGCCGGCCTGATCGCTTTCCTGTACCATCTTGCGGCATCGGACGGTCTCCATCGACATGTGCCCTTATTGATTGTCGTCGCGTTCAGTGCGGCGTTCGCTGTCGCCATCATCGTTGCGGCCGGGAAGAACCGGGTTATTCTGGATGCGGACGGCATCGCGGCGATCGGCCTGCTTGGGACGCGACGGATGCGCCATGCCGATATCGGCGCAAGAATGTTCGTCTTTGCGCTCTGGCCGACATGGTCGCTTTTGCCGAAGCGCGGCGCGGCGGGTAAGATGATGTTCGAGGTTGCGTACGACTTCGACCACGTATTCTGGGACTGGTTCGAGACGATCCCCAAGGCAGATCGCACTTTTTTCCGCAGCCGCCGTGATCCGGGTTGCACATGATCGTGCCGATGGCGCCAGATCGGCCCCGGCTGCCAGGTGCCGCAGCGCGAATTTCGGACCGAGACGGCGGCGGAGACGGTCCATATCGGGTCGGCCTGGGTCGGCGCGTTGTCGTTGCCTGGATCGGCATGGTTCTGTTCGTCGGTAGCATGATCGGAACATTTCTGGCCAACCAGTATCGGTCCGGTTTGCTTTTCCTGGCGCTTGCTGTCCTGGATGCCTTCATTCTTATTTCCGCTGGAGATTTTACGTTTGATCGCGACGGTGTCACCAGCCAGTGCTGGATCGGTACTTACAGAATGCTCTGGCGCGACGTGCGGAAGATGGAGACCGGCGCCGGAGTGCTCATTCTGATCGGCGATAACAGCCGCTTTGTGATCGCGCCGCCCTCCGGCTGGTCAGGCGCGCAGAAAGGCGACGCGTGGAGACTGCTTGTCCAGGAAATGGTGGCCACGGGCATCGTTCCCAGCCCCAGCAGGACCGCAGCCTATAAATGGCATAGGAACGTCCGGTTGCGCCAAGAATAGCGGCCTTGTGGTCGTGTCGCGGTTGGCAATCCGGATAGCCCTTGGAATCCCCCTCCCGCGCGCCTAGGTTGCTTGGGCGGAGCTGCCCGGCGCGTCAGGTAACGCATCCCCAGGGCCAGTAAGCATCTACCCGGGGGCTGGCACTGTCGGGACCGTGGTCTCGGTATCTGGCTCCCACCTGCACAAGCAGGCTCTGGGAGGATGCAAACACCAACGGCCAGGGTGGCTCCGCACCTCAGCTTCGTCCCCGTCGCCATGACCGCCCCGCCCGACCCCGATCTGATCGCGGCCAAGCGCGCCGCCCGCGTTGCTGCCCGCGCCCGCCGCGCCGGGTGCGACCCGGCGCTGGGCGCGGCGCTGGCGCGCGTGGTGCTGGCGCAAGCGCCGCCGCCGCCCGGCGCGATCGTCGCCGGATTCTGGCCGATCGGCGACGAGATCGACCTGCGCGCGCTTTTGCACGCGCTGGCCGACGCCGGCCATCCTCTGGTCCTGCCGGTCACGCCGCGGCGTGGGGAACGGCTGCGCTTCCACCTGTGGCAGCCGGGCGCGCGGCTGCGGCAGGAGCCGTTCGGTACCTTCGCCCCCGATGGGCCGGAAGCGGAACCGGCGTTCCTGCTGGTGCCGCTGCTGGCGTTCGACCGGGCCGGGCGGCGGCTGGGCTATGGCGGCGGGTTCTACGACCGCACCCTGGCCGCGCTGCCGCATGCGGTGGCGCTGGGCTGCGCCTATGCGGCGCAGGAAATGCCCGAGGTCCCTGCCGGCCCGCTGGATGTCCGCCTGCCGGCGGTGGCGACCGAGCGCGGTGTGCTACGCTGCTCCGGGTGATTTCCTTCCGGGGAGGGATGGATGCGGCGGGTCGTATATGTGCTGCTGGCCGCGGGCCTGGCGCCGTTGTCGGGGTGCGCGCGCCCGCCGCATGATCGGATGGTGCTGTGGAAGATCGTGCATGGCGCCTGTGTGCCGCACATGGCGGCCTCGGGCGTGCCGGCGCCCTGCCTGGCGGTGCATCCCCGCGCCGGCTACGCGCTGCTGAAGGATCGTGACGGCCCAACCCAGGTGCTGCTGATCCCGACCGCCCGGGTCACGGGGATCGAGGATCCGGCGGTGCGCGCGCCGGGGGCACCGGATTATCTGGCGCTGGCCTGGGCTGCTCGCGGCGTGGTGGCGCGGCTGGCGGGGCATGGGCTGGGGCGGCGGGACCTGGCGCTGGCGGTGAACGCGATTTCCGGGCGGACCCAGGATCAGTTGCATATCCATATCGATTGCGTGCGGCCCGCCGTGCAGGCGGCGGTGGCGGCGCATGCGGCGGGGCTGGACGCGGCATGGCGCCGGTTCCCGGTGCGGCTGATGGGGCGGGACTATCTGGCGCGGGTGGTGGCGGGGCGGGATCTGACCGGGGTCAATCCGTTCCGGCTGCTCGCCGATCAGGTGCCGGGCGCAGCGGCGGCGATGGGGCAGTGGACGCTGGTGGTGGTGGGCGCGCGGCTGCCGCCCGATGCGCGGCCGGGCTTCGTGTTGCTGGCGGGGCACGCGGATCCGGCGACGGGGGATCGCGGCGCGGGGGAACGGTTGCAGGATCACGGCTGCGCGCTGGCGCGGGGGG
>DAHWDR010000242.1:0-3035 GCA_027330745.1 Acetobacteraceae bacterium
GCAGACGCTGCGGGACTGGACCGCGGTGGTGGTCGATGACGGCTCGACCGACGCCACCGCCGAGCGGGTCACCGGATGGCCGGATGCGCGGGTGCGGCTGGTCCGTCAGCCGCGGGCAGGCGTGTCGGCGGCGCGCAACCGCGGGGCGGCGGCGCTGGGGCCGGTGGGCGCGCTGCTGTTCCTGGATGCCGACGATTGGCTGGCCGCCGACGCGCTGGCGCGGTTGGCGGCGGCGCTGGACGCGGCGTCGTGGGCGGTGGCGGCGGCCGGCGGGTTCGCGGGCATCGCCGAGGACGGCCGGCGCGAGCGGGCGCGTCCGCCGCCGCGCGGGGGGGATCTGCTGGCGCGGCTGCTGACGCGCAACCTGTTCGCCAATGGCGGGCATGTGCTGATCCGCGCCGGGACCTGGGCTGCCGCCGGCGGGTTTCGTTGCGAGCTGTCGTTTGCCGAGGATTGGGAGTTCTTCGTGCGCCTGGCGCTGCTGGGCCGGTTCGTCGCCGCGCCCGGCCCGCCGGTGCTGTGGGTGCGTCGGCGGGCCGGCGGGGCCTTGCTCAGCCGCGCCGCCGATCCCGCGGCGCTGACGCCGGCGCTGGCGGCGGTCTATGCGGCGCCGGGATTGGCGGCGCGGTTCGGCCCGCGGCGGCTCGCGCGGCTGCGGCGGCGGATGGAGGCCGAGCAACTCTGGGTGGCCGGGCGCGCGCTGCTGTGGCACGGGCGGCAGGCGGAGGCGCTGGCGATGCTGCGGCGCGGGCTCGCCGCCCGCCCGGGGGTGAAGCGGGCGGCGGCGTTGGCGTTGTGGGGGCTGGGCTGGCCGGGTTAGCATGAGCGCATGACGCTGATCGACCTTGATCTGGTGGCCGCGCGCGAAAGCGAGCAGGTGGAGTGGAAGGAGAGCGTGGCCGATCCGAACGATGTGGCCGCGGCTCTGTGTGCCTTCGCCAACGATCTCGCCAATCTCGGGGGCGGCTACGTGGTCTGCGGGGCACGGGAGAGCAAGGACGCGCATGGGTTCCAGGCGTTGGAGCGGGTTGGCCTGGAGCCCGACCGGCTGCGGGCGCTCGAGGGCACGATACTGACGCTCTGCCGTGACCGGATTTCCCCCTCGATCGCACCTCTGGTCGAGGAATTGCCGGCGGCGACGCCGGATCGCCGGATCCTCGTGTTCGTCCAGGCCGCCACCGGCAGCGCGCACCAGTTCCGTCGCGCGCAGGACGGAGCGCGGTACTATGTCCGTCTCGGCCGGTCCACGATCGAAGCCCGCAACGGCATCCTGCGCGAGCTTCTGGTCCGCAAGGGCGTGGCGGAGCCGTGGGATCGCCGTCTCTGCGCCGGCGCGACGCTCGCCGATCTCGATCTTCTGGCGCTCCGCGAGACGCTGCGGCGGATGGGGGCGTTCGTGCCGGACCAGGGGCTGGAACCATTCCTTGACGGGGAGCGCCCGCTCAGCCCGTTCGTCCCGGCGCTGACCGCGCGCGAGACGATCAGCGGCGTGATCCGGCCGCGCAATTTCGCGGTCCTGCTGTTCGGTCACGACGTCCAGCGCCTGACCCCGGGGGCGGTCAGCCTGTTCTCGGTCTATCCGGGAACCGACCGGTCGGACGCACATGCGGAACGCCACGAGCTGGCCGGCACGCTGATCGAGCAGGCGCGCCGGCTGCACGAGTTGCTGGATGTCCAGTCCTATACCGCTTTCGACAAGAACGATCCCGCTGCTCCGAACGCCGTGAAATACCCCAAGCGGGCGCTGTATGAGGCGATCGGAAATGCGCTCGCGCACCGCGATTATGAATCGCCCGATCCCACAAGGGTGACCGCGTTCGTCGATCGGATCGAGTTTCTCTCGCCGGGGTCCCTGCCGCACGGGATGGACCCCGAGCTGTTTCGCGCCGGCCACGCCGCGCCGCGCTGGCGCAACCAGACGCTTGCGTGGTTCTTCAACCGCCTGCAACTGGCGCAGGCGGAGGGCCAGGGCATCCCCACCATCCTGCGCACGATGCGCGAGGAGGGCTGCCCGCCGCCGGGCTTCGCCATCACGCCGGCCAGCGTCATCTGTGTGCTGCCCGCGCATCCGCGCCATGCCATGCTGCGCGATCTGCGAGCGATCGAGCAGGCGATCTCGCTTGGCGATCTGCCGCGCGCGGCGACCGAGGTGCGGCAGCTGCTGGAGCGGGATCCGCTGAACGCGAGGGCGCTTGGCCTGTTCGCTGAAATCCAGCGCGGGCTTGCCGATCCGTCGGCGGTGGCGACGTATATCCGCGCCCACGAGGAACGCATCCTCGACCTGCCTGCAAGCACGCTCATTCAACTGGCCGAAGCGGTCATTGCCGGGCTGACGCCGTCCGCACCCGCCGATCGGGATCTCGCGCTGCGCCTGGCGGTGGCAGGCTCGCGCGGGCGCATCGAGGAGCGCGATTTTCGCCGTATCGGCGTCGCATTGCTGCGTGCGCGGCAACACGAGGCTGCGCGCGATCTGGTTGACCAGCAGCTCGAACGCCACCCGGAGTGGAACGATAGCTGGTCGGCGCACCAGCTGCGCGGCGACGCCCTGCTCGGGCTGGCCGGGCAATGCCGCCGCACCGCGGGCCGGGGCGATCTGCCGCGCGAGACGCGCCAGCGCGCGCGACGGCAGTTCCAGGACTACGCGGACGCCGCCGAACGGTCGTTGAAGCGCGCAATGTCGCTTGCCGCCGGGGAAGCCGAGCCGGTCCGCATTATCGAGCGCAATATCGCTTATCTCGAACGGTTGCGGCGGGAACAGCACTGACCGATCGGGGTGGCGGGTACCGTCCGGGTCGCGATGTCGGTGATCTCGCAGCCCGGACCGGGTCTTCCTCCCGGCGGTAGGGGAACCCGGCTCAGCCGTGCGGCCCGGGGCCTTTCGCCGTCGAAGCCACCGCGCCCGTTTTCAGCGTCGCCAGGAACGCGATCAGATTCGCCCGCTTGCCGGCATTGTGCAGCCCGCCATAGGGCATCTTGGTCCCGGGCACGACCTTCTGCGGGTGGTTGATGTAGGCGTTCAGGATGGTGGGCGTCCA
>DAHWDR010000262.1:0-18099 GCA_027330745.1 Acetobacteraceae bacterium
GTGATCTGGACCGGCCTTTCCGAGCACCACATGAGCTTCGGCGGGACGATTACGCTCGATCCGCCGGTGTTCGCCGCGCTGATCGAGGGCGTGATCCGCTCCGTGGCGCGCCACGGCTTCCGCCGCATCGTGCTGCTGAACGCCCATGGCGGCAACGAAACCGCCTTGCGCGCCATCACCGACGACCTCACGCCGCGGCTCGGCCTGCCGCTGGTGCAATTCACCTATTGGTATGCCGCCGCGGCGGCGATCGCCGGGATCCTGGAGATACAATCCGGCCTCAGCCATGCCTGCGAGGCGGAGACGTCGATGATGCTCGCGCTCCACCCCGAACTGGTCGCGCGCGAGCGCGTGCCACCGCCGCCGCCCGACCAGGCGCCCGAGCTTCCCGCCGGGGTGTATCGCTGGCGCAGCATCGCCGCCCGCTCCGCTACCGGCGTGATCGGCCACCCTGAAGCGGCGACGGCGGAAAAGGGCCAACGTCTGTTCGCCGCGATCGCCGCGACCTTGGCCGACAAGCTCGCCGATCCTGATCTCTGGACCCTTCCCTGGCAGGCAGACCCAACGCCATGAGCATCGATCTGATCGTCAACGGGATCGCGCGGCATCTGGCACTGGACCCCGAGATGCCGTTGCTCGACGCATTGCGGAACCATCTGGACCTGAAGGGCAGCCGCTATGGCTGCGGGCTGGAGCAATGCGGCAGCTGTATGGTGTTGGTGGACGGCGAACCCGTCTATGCCTGCGCGCGCGAGCTTGGCACCGTCGCGGGCAAGCGGGTGGAGACGGTGGAATCGCTCGACAGCCACCCGCTCCGCGCCGCCTTTCTGGAAGAACAGGCTGGCCAGTGTGGCTACTGCCTGAACGGGATCCAGATCAGCGCCAGGGCGCTGCTGGACCGCACCAAGCACCCGACCCGCGCGCAGATCGTCGATGCGCTGGACAAGCATCTTTGTCGCTGCGGCACGCAGTGGCGGATCATCCGCGCGGTCGAGCGCGCCGCCGCCGCCATGGCCGCGGCGCCCCGGGTCGAAGGAGCTGCCCTATGAGCGCCGCCGCCACGCTGCCCCTGTCCTTCACCACCAACCCCAGCCCCGCGCGCTGGGTGCGGTTCGATCCCGATCGCACGCTGCATCTGGCGGTAGGCAAGGTGGAGATCGGCCAGGGCATCGTCACCGCCCTGACCCAGATCGCCGCCGAGGAGTTGGACGTGCCGCTGGAGCGTATCCGCATCCTGTCCGGCGACACCGATGACGCCCCGGACGAGGGCGCCACCACCTCCTCGCTGTCGATCGAGGTCGGCGGCGCCAGTCTGCGCCTGATCGCGGCCGAGGTGCGTGCGCGCATGATCGACCGCCTGGCCCAGCGCCTGAACTGCGCGCCGGGGGAAATCACGGTGCAGGACGGCGCGTTCCTGCGCGCCGAGGCGCCGACCGGCCAGGATTATTGGTCGCTCGCCGCCGAGGTCGATCTGTCCCGCCCCGCCGACGGCGCCGCGCCGCCGAAGCCACGCGCGGCGTACCGCCTGGTCGGCACCAGCGTCGCCCGGCGCGACCTGCCGGCGAAACTCTCGGGCGCCGCGTTCATCCACGACCTGGTGCGCCCCGACCTGCTGCACGCGCGCACTCTGCGCCAGCCCGGCCGTGGCGCCGTGCTGACCGCCCTGGACGAGGCCGCGATCCGCCGCGCCGCCAAGGGCGAGCTGCGCATCCTGCGCTTGGGCAATTTCGTCGCTTTGCTCAGCGCCGAGGAGTCCGTCGCGCAGCGCGCCGCTGCCGCCGCCCCCTTGCACGCGCACTGGGAGCAGGTCCGTGTCCTCGCGCCCGAGGAAGCGGAGGCCGCCTGGCTGGTCGGCCGCCCTAGCAACGACCAGATCGTGGGCGACGCACCGGCCGATGCCGCCGGGACGGTGATCGCGGCGCGCTATTCCCGCCCCTATGTCGCCCATGCTTCGATCGCACCTTCATGCGCGCTGGCGGAAAGCCGGGATGGGCATTTGTCGGTCTGGTCGCACACCCAGGGCGTGTATCCGCTGCGCGCGGCGCTGGGACGGGTGCTGGGGCGGAGCGAGGATACGATCAGCGTCCATCACGCCATGGGCGCGGGCTGCTATGGACATAATGGCGCGGATGACGCGGCGCTGGATGCCGCCTTGATCGCGCAGCAAATCCCCGACCACTGCATCCGCCTGCAATGGCGGCGGGAGGAGGAATTCGGCTTCGAACCGCTCGGCAGCGCGATGTCGGTCACCGTCCGCGCGGTGCTGGACGACGCGGGGCGGCCGATCGACTGGACGCAGGAGGTCTGGTCCGGCAGCCATGTCCAGCGCCCCGCCATGGGCGGGAACATGCTGGCGCATGAGGCGTTGCCGGTCCCCGCCCCGGACCCGCGCCCGCGCGATCCCACCGAGGCGGCCGGCGGCGGCGGCACGCGCAACGGCATCCCCCATTATGCCATTCTGGCCCGGCGCATCCTGCATCATTTGGTGCCGGTGACGCCGGTCCGGACCTCGGCGTTGCGTGGCCTGGGCGCCCTGCCCAACGTGTTCGCCATCGAGTGCTTCATCGACGAGCTTGCCGCCCGTATCGGCGCCGATCCGGTGGCCTATCGGTTGTCGCTGCTGGACGGTCGGCCACGCGCCGCCAGGGTGATCGCGCGCGCCGCCGAGATGGCCGGCTGGGCCGGCTGCGGCCCCGGCGGGGACGGGCACGGCTGGGGCATCGGCTTCGCGCAGTACAAGAACAAGTCCGCCTATGCCGCCGTGGTGGCCGAGGTGGAAGTGGACCAGGAAGTCCGCCTCCGCCGCGTCTGGTGCGCCGCCGATGCCGGGATGGTGGTCAATCCGGACGGGGCAAAGAACCAGATCGAGGGCGGGATCCTGCAAGCGGCCAGCTACACGATCAGGGAGCAGGTACGGTTCGACGCAAAGGGGGTCGCCTCGGTCGATTGGGCCAGCTACCCGATCCTGCGCTTCTCCGAAGTGCCCGAGATCGCCTGCGAACTGGTGGACGCGTCCTCGGAGCGCTCCCTGGGCGTGGGCGAGTGCGCTTTCGGCCCAACCGCGGCGGCGATCGGCAACGCGGTCGCCCATGCGCTGGGGGTACGGTTGCGCGATATGCCGTTCACGCGGGAGCGGATCGCGGGGGTATTACTGGCGGAATAAAACCCAGGGTTGTAAATGTCCCTGGAGGATGGTAGATACGTCCTACATCCTGGATGCCGCCATGACCCAGACCACGGATTTCCCCACCGCCCCCCGCAGTTCCCCCCCGGCCCGCCGGCGTGGCCTGGCGGAGACGGCGGCGCCCTTCGGCATCCCGCGTTCGATGCCCCTCGGCGCCCTGCCGTCGCCTGGCTTCGGTCGGGCGGTCGCGGAACTGGCGGCGCGCGGCGCGATCAGCGGGGCGCGGTCGCAGAAATTATCCGTGCGCGTCGATCCGCTGGTGCTGGCCGCGGCGTCCGAACGGCTGCGGCTGGCGCATCCTTCGGACGTGATCAATGCTGCGCTGGCGCTGGCCGCGGCGCCGGACCGGTTCAAGACCTGGCTGCGCGACACCACGGACCGCATCACGGACGATTTTCAGCCCGGCCTGTGATCGCCAAGCCCGGCGTGACGGCCGCCGACTGGGTGTTCCGTCACAACCCGGATGCGTTCCGTGCGTCTCTGCCGCGACGGGCGCCGGGGGTGATCGGCACCGATCCGGCAGCTTTGCCCGCCGGAATGGCGGTGATGCTGGATACCTCGGTCTATATCCATCGCCTCCGTCGCAGGCTGCCGGATGCGATCATCGCCTGCATCGATGCCCGACCGGTGCGCCATAGCGCGGTTGCGTGCGCCGAGATGGCGATCGGCGCGGGGTTGCTCGATCCCGCGCATCCGGCGACGCCGGGGAACCGAGCCGCGATCGAACGGCTGCTCGGCTGCCTTGCGGCCACCGACATCGTCGCCCCCGGCGCGGCGGCCTGGGCCGAGGCGGGCATGATCGCCGGCATCCTGGCCCGCACCCAGCATGGCGCGGCGGGACGCGACGCGCGGCGGCGGCTGCTGAACGATGCGCTGCTGTTTCTGAGCGCGCGCGAGCAGGGCGCAGCACTGATCAGCGCCGATCACGGCGATCTGGACCGGCTGGCGCGGTTCGATCCGGCGACGCCGATGGTGGTATTCGCGCCCTTGTAGCCGCGGTTACTCAGCCGCCTGGCGAGGTTCCTGTTCGGCGGCCGCCATTCGTTCCACCGTGCGGCGCATATGGATCCGCGCGGCGTCGTTGGTGATATCGACCAGATGCCGCTCGCCGAGTTCGCTCATGCGCGCCTGCTGCAACTGGACGACGCTGCGGTCTTCCTCGAACGCGGCCGCGATCTCGGCGAACAGCTGCTCGGTGGCGGCCGGGTCGTTAGGCCGGAAACCATTGGCGGTGGACCAGAAGTAGAAGCAGGTGGTGTCGGTCTCGGGTGTCAGGAAATGGAACAGGCGAAACGCCAGCTTCGGTGCGCCGGTCTCACCGTCCTTGAAGCTGCCGGCTTCGTCGGCGCCCGACCATTGCAGGATCGCGCCCGGGGCGATGAACTCGAAGCGTTGCGCGCGGTCGATCCGGCCGGTGAAGCCAACCGCTCGCACATAGGTGGGCGGGGGCAGGGAGTTCAGCATCCAGCGGGTGAAGCGCAGACCCTTGGGCGTGCGTTCGGTCTCCATCTTCGCCTGTACATGGGTCATCGGCGAGCCGCCGATGCTGCCGACATGGACATAGCCGAGATGGGTCAGGTCCATCAGATTATCGACCATCAGCATGGCCGAAGACCGGATCGGATACATCGTGTGCCGGTGCGGCCAATGCGCGGTATCGTTGTGATAGGGATAGGCGATGATCTGCGCCGGATCGGCCAGCGCCGGATCCCCCATCCAGATCCATAGCAGCGCGTCCTGTTCCACCAGCGGGAAGCTTGCCACGCGGGCGCGTTCGGGAATGCCGCTCTGGCCCGGAATATGGACGCAGGCGCCGGACCGGTCGAAGACCAGGCCGTGATAGCCGCATTGCAGGCCCTGCTCGGTTACCTGGCCGATCGAGAGCGGCGCGCCGCGATGGCAGCACATATCCGACAGTGCCGCGGCGTGGCCGGCCCGGTCGCGGAACAGCACCACCGGCTGGTTCAGGATGCGCCGCGCGAGCGGGGTCTCCGTCAGTTCGTCGGCCCAGGCCGCGACGTACCAGGCGTTGCGGATGAACATGGTTTCCCCCGACTTGGTTGTTTCTGGCCAGGACGGTATCCCGGAAGACGGCGCACAGGCTGCCGTGTCGATCGGGTCGGGTCAAGCGAAACCGTCTGGCCTTGGCAATGCGCGTGCTGCCGATCGCGACCTGCGCGGGGGCAAGCCCGGCCATTCATTCGCCGTTCATGCCGCCGTGCCACACCGGCCCGATGCACCCCGAGTTCGACCCGATCGCCTTCTTCCGCGAGCTGCTGGCCGCCGACCCGGGCGCGGCGCCGGTGCGCGCGTCGCTCGCCGCGGCATTGTTGGCCGCCGGCGCGCTCGCGGACGCGATCGCCGAGGCGACGGCTGCCCTTGCCGTCGCTCCGGGCCGGCTCGACGCGCGTCTGACCCGTGCCGAGGCCCATCGCCGCCGCCACGATCACGCCGCCGCCATCCTCGATTTGCGCCAGGCGGCCCGGCTGGCCCCGGAGCGGGCGGCGATCCATCACGCGCTCGGCGCCGCGCTGGCCGAAACCGATGCGTTGGCCGAGGCCGCCGCCGCGCTGCGTCGCGCTGCCGCGCTGGCGCCGGCGCAAGCGGACGTGGCCGCCACGCTCGGCTCGGTATTGCTGCGCCAGGGCGAATGGCGCGGTGCGGAAGCTGCCACCCGGCACGCCCTGAGCCTGGACCCGACGCTGGCCATCGCGCATCGCAACCTGGCCGCGCTGCTCGAGCGGCGCGATCCGGCCGCGTCCCGGCGCCATCGCGAGCTCGGCTTTGCCGGGCGCTCATTGGAAATCATCGAAGCCCCGGAGCCGCTTCTTCGCGTGCTGGTCCTGTGCGCGACCGGTGACGGCAACATCCCGCTGCGCCACCTGCTGCCGCCGCGCCGGATCACCGTGCTGCGCTGGTACGTGGCCTATGCCCGGGCCGAGCAGGTCGGCGCGCTGCCCGACTACGATCTGATCCTGAACGCGATCGGCGATCCCGAGCGGATGCCAGCCCTGCCGGCCGCCGTCGCGCGCATACTGGCCGCGCCACCGCGCCCGTTGCTCAATCCGCCGGAACAGGTGGCCCGAACGTCGCGGGTGATGCTGCCGCGGCTGCTGGACGGAATCCCCGGCATCCTGGTTCCCACCACGCGCGGCGATGCCGCGGTGACGTTGCCGGCGCTGGTGCGCCCGCTCGGCGCGCATGGCGGGGAAGGGGTGGTGCTGACGCGGACGCCGGCCGAACGCGACGCCGCATTGGCCGCGGCGGGCGCGGCCACGCTGACGCAGTACATCGACTGCCGCGATCCGGATGGATGGTTCCGGAAATACCGCGTGATCTTCATCGATCGGGTGCCGTATCCGTACCATCTGGCGATTTCGCCTCACTGGCTGGTGCATTACTGGACTGCCGGGATGGCGGGCGATCCGGTGCGGCGGGCGGAGGAGGCGCAGTTCCTGACCGACCCCGCCGCGGCGCTGGGCGCAGGCGGCTGGGCGGCGCTTGGCGCAATCGGCGCGCGGCTCGACCTTGATTTTGCCGGGATCGATTTCGGGCTTCGGGCGGACGGGCGGCTGGTGGTGTTCGAAGCGAACGCAACCATGCTGGTGCACCCCGAGACCGATCCGGTGTTCGCGTATCGCAACGGCGCGGTAGCGGCGATCCTGGCCGCGTTCCAGACACTGCTGGCGCGGCGGCAGGCGGGACCGATGCCCGGGAACGCCGCTGCCTGACCCGCATGGTCGCATCCCAGGCTGGCGGAGACCGGAGCGACGGGTCAGCCGCCTGCCCTTTCTCGCGTCGGTCGCTGGCCTATCTGGCCTTTTCCGCCAGCGCCTTGACCTCCTCAAGAGCCTCGGCGAAGCGTTTATTGACCGGGTCCAGGGCCTCGGCGTTGGCGCGCTGGATCAGATCGCCAAGTTCCTTGAGGTTGGCAACCGCGTGTTCATACGCGGCCTTGGCGAGGTCCGCCTGCTTGGCCGCCCGCGCCTGGGGTGTGTCGGGCGCGGCCAGGCTTTGAATCGCCGTGGTCATCTCGGCCAGCGTCTGCTGCATGATCTCCATGTGCCGCCGCGCCACGGCCTGCGCGCCTTCCAGCGCGATCTTGTTGGCGGCGGTGAAGGCTTCGATGTTGCGGCGGTTGGCGCCGGTCAGGGCCTCCAGATCCGGCATCGGCGGCAGCTTGAGCTCGGCGAAATAACGGGTGACGTCGAAATCCCCGAGCGGGTTCGCTTTCGGGGTGGAACGCGGTCCGGCGGCCATGGTGCCTCTCCTTCGCTGCGCGCGGCCGGGGCGGCCGACGGCTGGACCAGCATAGCGGAAGCGGGGCCGGAGGGGGACCGGATTCGCGGCGGCGCGGGAGGAACGGGTGCTGGCGTATCGCCCGGATGGGACGCGGGTGGATCGGGTGTTCGATGACCGGCGGGAGGCCTGGATGGAGGTATGAGCCGCGCCGACGCGGCGGCAGGCGATCCGGTTTCATCGGTCTGGTGGAGCCTACGCCCGTCATGGCGCGGCGTCCGTCACCCCACCCCATCCCGAGCCAGCATCCACTCCGGCAACTCCATCACCTGCCCCCCTTCCGTCCATACCAGAAACGCCCGCACCGTCCGCCCCGGCAGCGCGGCCCGCAGCACCGCGGCATACGCCGCCATCTGCCGCCGATACGCCACCGGCACGTCCGCCACCTCCACGGGCGGGCGGCGATTGGTCTTGTAATCCACCACCCAGACCGCCTCCGCCGTGACCGCCAGCCGATCGACCAGCCCGCCCACCACGGTGTCCCCGATCACCCCGGACAGCGGCACCTCGGCCCGACTCCCCGGTCCGAACGCCGGCGCCAGGTCGGGATGGTCCAGCACCGTCAGGACCTGCCCCGCCAGGCGCGCGGCCTCCCCGCCCGCCAGCCGGTTGCCGGGCCGCGCCAGGAACCGCAGCGCCGCGGCTTCGCGTGCGCCCGCCGCCAGGTCCGGCAGATGTTGCAGCAGCGCGTGCACCAGCCGCCCGCGCCGCAGCCCGTCCCCGCGCCCATCCAGCGGCGACATCGCGGCGGGTACCGGTCCGTCGCGCACCCCCTCCGGCCGGCTCGGCGCCAGCGGCCGAGGCCGCGCCGGTTCCGCCGCCGGCGCCTCCGCCCGCCAGTCCGGCGCCGTGCCGGCCCAGGAAGGCGGCGGGGCGGCGGGAGGAAACGCCGCAGTCCCGACCGGTGCCACCGGCGCGGTCTGGCCCGCCGCCAGTTCCCGCGCCTCCCCCGGCCAGGCCGAGAACGGCGCCGGCTGCGTCGCCAGCGCCGCGAAGCCGCGTTCCACCAGCTGGTACCAGCATCCCTCCGGCAGGTTCCGCGACGGCGCCCAGCCGCAGACCAGCAGCCGGTCCTCGGCCCGGGTCAGGGCGACGTAGAGCAGGCGGTTATGTTCCTCCATGCGGCGCTGCGCCGCCGCTTGCCGCAGCCGGTCCACGGCCGCGCAGCGATAGGTGGCGTTCGGGACCCAAAGCGGTATCTCGGTCCCATCCGCGGGATCGACGCCCCAGAGCAGGCCACGTTCGCTCGGCGGCAGCGCGGTGGTGTCCGGCAGGATCACCAGCGGGGCCTGCAATCCCTTGGCGCCGTGCACGGTCAGGATGCGCACGCTCTCCCCGGCTGCTTCCTGTTCGCGTTTCACCTCGGCGCCGGCGCGGCGCAGCCAGTGCAGGAACCCCTGCAGCGACGGCGGATGGACCGCGGCGTAGTCCAGTGCGGCGGCCAGCAGCTCGTCCACCGGCTCCCCGGCCTCGGCGCCCAGGCGCGCGAACAATCGGGCGCGCCCGCCCATCGGCCCCAGCGCCTCGGCCAGCAGCGCGTGCGGCGCGACGTAATCCGCCCGCGCTCGCAGCCCGGCGAACATCGCCCAGGCGCGGGTCCAGTCCGCGCGTTCCGCCGCGCGCGCGGCCAGTGCGTCCGCCAGGTGCCCGGCGCGCCCGAGTGCCAGCGCCATCAGCGACGGATCGTCGAGCCCGCCCAGCGGCGAGGTCAGGAAGCAGGCGAACGCCAGATCGTCCTGCGGCAGCAGCAGCGCGTCGCACAGCGCCAGCAGATCCGCCACCGCCGGCTGTTCGGTCAGCGTGATCCGGTCCATCCCCGCGGTCGGCACGCCGGCCGATTTCAGCGCCCGCAGCAGCGCACGGGCGAAATAATGGCGGCGGCGCACCAGGATCAACACGTCGCCGGCGCGCAGCCGGCGGGCGCGATCGGGCAGCTCCAGCGTGCCGATCGCACCGGCGATCCAGCGCGCGAGCGCTTCGGCCAGCGTCTCGGCGGCGGAGGGCTGATTCCGATAGCCCTCCGGCACGGACCAGGGCGGCGTTTCGGGCAATTCGGGCGGCGGCGCCAGCGGCCAGAGCGTGACCGCCCCGGCGGCGCCGGCGCGATCGGCGAAATGGCGCAGGCTGCCGGGCGGGGCGATGCCGGCGGCGGCGGCCGGATCGGCGAACACCGCGTCGGCCAGCGCCAGGATCGGGGTGGTGGAACGGAACGAAACCTCCAGCGGCCGTTCCAACCACGTCCCGCCGCCCGCCCGCACCCGGTCGGCCAGCCGGCCGCGCCCGGCGTCGAACCCGTCCGCGTCCGCGCCCTGGAACGAGAAGATCGACTGTTTGCGATCGCCCACGGCAAACACGGTGCGCGGCCCGGGCGTGTCGCGCGCGCCGGTGCCGGCAAAGAACTCGGCCGTCAGCGCCTCGGCGACGCGCCATTGTTCCGGCGCGGTATCCTGCACCTCGTCCAGCAGCAGGTGATCGAGTCCGCCATCCAGCTTGTACAACACCCAAGCGGCGCCAGGATCGACCAGCAGCCGCGAGGTCAACCCGATCAGGTCGTGATAATCCAGCTGTCCCGCGCGCTCCTTGTGCCGCGAAAACCCGCGCGCGACCGGCAGCGCCAGGCGCAGCAGGGCGGCGGATACCGCGGCGGTGGTCAACGCGCGGCGCTGGTCCTCGATCGCAACCACGCGGTCGCGTTCGGCGCAGCAGGCGTCGAGCAGCGCGGGGGCGATGGCGGCCAGTTTCTGGTTGACGAGGGCGCCATCGGCGCGCGGTTCGCCGCCTTTGGTCAGGAACCGCTCGGTCCAGGCGTCCCAGTGCTCGGCTCGGGTCGCCGCGTCGAGCGCCAGCCAGTCCAGCATCGCGCCCGCGCGCTCCGCGACCGCGGCAGAGCCGCGCGCGGCGATCGCGCGCAGGGCCACGCCCAGCGCCGCCGCGTCCGGCCAGGTGACGGCGCCGGCCAGCAGCGCGGCGTCGTCGGTGGCGGTCACGCCCAGCGCGCGCCGCTGCGCCGCCGCCAGCGCGGCGGGGTCGCGCCCGGCAACCGCCTCCAGCCGGGGACGCTCGGCGAGCAAGTTGCGGACCAGGTCGTGAAAATCCGCCGCCGAGACCAGCCCGGCCAGCAAGGTCAGTGCCGCCTCGCTGGGTGGATCGGCCGCGGCCAACATGTCCTCGCCCGCTTCGGCCAGGGCGTCTTCCTGGTCGTTGTCTTCGATCAGGCGGAAATGCGGGGAGATGCCGGCTTCCAGCGGGAAGCGGCGCAGCAGGGACTGGCAGAAGCCGTGGATCGTGCTGATCCGCATCCCGCCCGGCAGGTCCAGAACCCGCGCGAACAGGG
Organism: Acetobacteraceae bacterium; assembly: GCA_027330745.1. GTDB lineage: Bacteria > Pseudomonadota > Alphaproteobacteria > Acetobacterales > Acetobacteraceae > JAJZVS01. Next base: position 10,818 of record DAHWDR010000262.1, read on the forward strand.
CACGCGCGGTGGCGCGGATGGCGGGGGCAGGCGTCACGTCCAGCGCCTGTAGCCGCGCGTCCAACGCCGCGTCCGACAGGCTGACCCATTCGCCCAGGCGGCGTTGCAGGCGCAGCGCCATTTCGGCAGCGGCGGCCTTGGTGAAGGTCAGGCACAGGATGCGCTCCGGCGCGGCACCGCCGAGCATCAGGCGCAGCAGCCGGTCGGTCAGCAGCTTGGTCTTGCCCGATCCGGCGGACGCGGCGACGAAGGCCGAGACGGCGGGATCGGCCGCCGCGCGCTGATCGGCGTTGGCGCGGGCGCGGGGCGTAAGGGCGGTCATGGCGTCGCGCCTATGCCAGGTCGTCGCCCGCTTGGCCGTCCATCTATTTGACCTTGCTGATTGCCCATTTGATATGCTGTGGCCCGTCCGCCCCGCCGGTCAGCACCACCTGCTCGCCGCGCCGCGGCTCCGGCCCGCCGAGATAGATGCTTTCTTCCACCGTCACCCTCGCCCCATCCGCGCGCAGCCGCCAGCCGCCGCCGCCGGGCAAGCGCAACAGCGCCGCCGCCCCGTCCTGCTGCGGGCTTGCCTGGACTGCGGGATGGAGATGGAAGCGGATTGCGAAGCTTTGCGGTGCCGCTGCCTCGATCACGTCCTCGCCGCGCAGATCCTCGCCGCTTTCGGCCAGATACAGGCGCCGCAGATGGGTCGCGCCGAACGGTTTCATCCAGCCGTCATGGCTGGCTTCCAACCAGTGCGCGCCGTTGGCTTCCTGGCGTTGTGCTTCGACTTTCGACGGCCGGCGGCCGAGGCCATCGGGGCGCAGTTCGGACGAGTTCACGTCGCTGATCACCAGGGTGGAATGCGCCGCGGTGGCGCGCGCGGCATCGCGCCATTCCGCTCCGCCGGCGGGGAAGGCACCGCAGTTCACGATCAGGCGTTCGCGTCCCACCGACATCTCGAACGACAAGGTGCCGGCATGGGCGCGCTGATCCAATCCGGGCGGCGGCGGCGCACCGCAATCGACCAGCACCAGCGTGCGCGCGGCGGCCAGGCGGTGGAACCCGCCATCGGGCAGCAGCGGTTGGGCGCGGCCGACCTTGCCGGCCTGCGTCAGGGCAAGCTCGATCAGCGAGGGATGTTCTTCCTTGGCACCATTGAACAGCGCCAGGCCGCCATCGGGATGGCGCAGGGTGCGCAGCGCGCCGGCCACCCGCTCGATCGACGGGCCGAGTGCCGGGGGCGGCGTGGCCTGGGCCGATTGCAGCAGGGCGCGGATCTCGGTCAGATCCTGCAGCACGGACAGCAGCGCGGCGGGGCTGCGTTCCGCCTGGCTGCCATCCGGCGCGATCTGGCGGGCCAGTTCCTGCGGCAGGAAGCGTTGCGCGCGCAGCAGGAAGCCGCCGTGATCGGGCAGCGCCACCGCGGCGGCGATCAGGCCTTTCAGCGCGGTCAGGGCGCGGGCGTCGATCTCCTCGGTCGGCAGGGCGGCGGACAGGCTTCGCGCATCGGCCAGCAGGCGGGCCATCACGCGCTGGCGGAAAGCGTCATCGGCGGTGGCGACGAAGAAATCGTAATGACCCAGCCAGGCGGCGAGGCGCGCCCCGGCCACGTCCGGGCGTTGCGCCAGGGGATCGGTGGCGCCGGTGGCGATCCAGTCCGACGTCAGCGCGCGTGCCCGCAACCGCGCCGCGTCATTGCCCAGCGCGCGCAGGTCGCGCAGCCAGGTGAAACCATGTCCGGCGGCGCGCAGCAGGATGGGGCCGGACGGCTCGGCCCAGAATCCGGGGCGCAGGGCGCGGGTGCCGCCGCCGAGTTCCAGCTCGCCCTTCAGAATCCGCGCCCCGCGCGATGCATCGCCCGGCCAGGGGTCGCGCACGGGCAGGGCGGGGGCGTCGGGGACGCGGGCCAGACGCAGACTGGGCAGGCGGGCGATCGCCCGGCGGGTGTCGCGCCACCAGCGGCTGGGGGGACCGCTCAATCGCCGGACCCCCCAGGGCCGAAGTTGGGGCCGAAGTTGGGGCCGAAGTTGGGCGGGATGGCTGCGGCGCGGCGCGCGGCCTCGGCCTCGGCGCGTAGCGCGGCGATGGCTTTCGCATAGTCGGGCGCGGCAAACACGGCGCTGCCTGCGATCAGCGTATCGGCCCCTGCGGCGGCGGCGGGGCCGGCGGTCCCAGGTGCGATGCCGCCATCCACCGCCAGCCGGATCGGCCGGCCGGAGGCTGCGATCATGGCGTGCAGCGCCGCGATCTTGGGCAGTTGGGAGGGCAGGAACGCCTGGCCCCCGAATCCGGGATTGACGGTCATCACCAGGACTGTGTCAACCAGATCGAGCACCCATGCAACGGCTTCCACGGGAGTCGCCGGGTTCAACACCACGCCCGCCTGCTTGCCCAGGGCGCGAATGGTTTGCAGGGAGCGGTGCAGATGCGGCCCGGCCTCGGGGTGGACCAGGATGTGATCGGCGCCGGCGGCGGCGAACTCGGCCAGATAGGGATCGACCGGGGCAATCATCAGATGCACATCGAACGGCAGGCGGGTGCAGGGGCGGAGCGCGCGCGGGATGGCGGGGCCGAAGCTGAGATTGGGGACGAAGCGCCCGTCCATGATGTCGAGATGCAGCAGGTCGGCGCCGGCAGCCTCGACGGCCGCGGCTTCCGCGCCGAGGCGAGCGAAATCGGCGGCGAGCAGGCTGGGGGCGATACGGATCGGGAGCATCGGGCGATCAAGGGGGAAACGCGCTGGCCGCGCAAGGGGCGGCACAGCGGGGCTTGCTTTTCCGCCCCGCCCGCCCGACCCTGCCGTCAGATGCGATCCGCTGACATGTTTGGGAGGCCCCTGATGAACGACACGGTCGATGTGACGGAACCCCGCAAGGGCTTCAAATTCGTGGGCACGCGCCCGGTCCGCCCGGACGGCGTGCCGAAAGTGACCGGCCGGGCGATGTACGGCGCGGATCTGCGCCTGCCGGGCGCGATCGTGGGCCGCATCCTGCGCTCCCCGCATGCCCATGCGCGGATCCTCCGCATCGACACGTCCCGCGCCGCGGCGCTGACCGGTGTGCGCGCGGTGATCACCGCGGCCGATTTCCCCGATCACAAATTCGAGTATATCGGCCCGGAGCGGGTGGCGGTGAATTTCTGGCACGTCACGCGCAACATCATGGCGCGCGAAAAAGTATTGTACGAGGGCCATGCGGTCGCCGCGGTCGCCGCGATCAGCGACTCGGTGGCGGCCGAGGCGCTGGCCCTGATCGACGTGCAGTACGAGGTCCTGCCCCATGTCATCGACGTCGATGACGCCATGGCGCCGAACGCGCCGCTGTTGTTCGAGGATATGATCACGCGCGGGATCGAACCCGCGCCGACGCAGCCGTCCAACATCTCGAAGCGCCTGGAATTCGCGATCGGCGATCTGGCCACCGGCTTTGCCGCCGCCGATGCGGTGATCGAGGAGACGTTCAAGACCGCGACCGTGCATCAGGCCTATATCGAACCCCATGCCTGCGTGGCGAAGTTCGAGGCCGACGGGCAGGGCGAGATCTGGTCCTCCTCGCAGGGGCATTTCACGGTGCGCGCGCTGACGTCGAAGATCCTCAACATGCCGGTGGGCGATCTGCGCGTGTTCCCGGCCGAGATCGGCGGCGGCTTCGGCGGCAAGACGGTCGTGTATGTCGAACCGGTCGCGGCGATGCTGTCGAAGAAATCGGGCTTCCCGGTGCGCATCCAGATGTCGCGGGAGGAAGTGTTTCGTGCCTCCGGCCCCACTTCCGGCTCGTCCATGCGGGTCAAGATGGGCGTCACGAAGGACGGCAAGATCACCGCCGCGGACGGCGAGTTCCGGTTCCAGGCTGGTGCGTTCCCGGGTTCTCCGGTGATGAACGCGTGCCTGTGCGCGTTCGCGCCATACGATATCGCCAATGCGCGCGCGGTCGGATACGATGTCGTGTGCAACCGGCCCAAGGCGGCGGCGTATCGTGCGCCGGGCTCGCCGATTTCCGCCTTCGCGGTGGAAAGCGTGCTCGACATGCTGGCGAAGAAGATCGGCATGGACCCGTTGGCGCTGCGGATGAAGAACGCGGCGCGGATCGGCACGCCGACGATTTTCGGGCCGAAGCACGCCCATAACGGCTATCCGGAAACGTTACAGGCGCTGCTGGATCATCCCGGCTATCAGGTGAAGCTGGGGCCGAACCAGGGGCGCGGCGTCGCCTCCGGCTACTGGTTCAATGGCGGTGGCGAATCGAGCGCTACGATTCAGGTCAATGCCGACGGCACCGTGCTGGTCGCGACCGGTAGCGTCGATGTCGGCGGCTCGCGCGCCTCGATGGCGATCATGGCGGCGGAAACCCTGGGCGTGGACTACGAGCAGGTGCGCGCGATCGTGGCCGATACCGGCTCGGTCGGCTATACCCATGTGACCGGCGGCTCGCGCGTGACCTTCGCCACCGGCATGGCGGTGGTGGAAGGGACCAGGACCGTCATCAAGGATCTGTGCCGGCGCGCGGCGATGATCTGGGATATCGATCCCGACGCGGTTGTGTGGGAAGGCGGCTACGCCCGCCCGGCCGGGACGAACGCGGGCAAGTTCCAGCCGCTGTCGCTGCGCGAGATCGCGGCCAAGGCACCGCAGACGGGCGGTGCGATCACCGCGGCCCATTCGGTCAATGCCGGCGGCCAGGCGCCCGGCTTCTCCACCCAGTTCTGCGACGTGGAGGTGGACCCGGAGACGGGCCGGGTGACGATCCTGCGCTGGGTCGCGGCCCAGGACGTCGGGCGCGCGATCCATCCGTCCTATGTCGAAGGCCAGATCCAGGGCGGCGTCGTGCAGGGCATCGGCTGGGCGCTGAACGAGGAATACGTGTACAACGCCAAGGGTCAGCTGGATAACCCGGGATTCCTGGACTACCGCTGCCCGGTCGCCTCCGACTTGCCGATGATCGAGGCGGTGCTGGTCGAAGTCCCCAACCCCGCGCATCCGTATGGGGCGAAGGGCGTGGGCGAGGTTAATATCTGCCCGCCGATGGCCGCGATCGCCAATGCGATCGACGCCGCGATCGGCCGGCGCATGACCGAACTGCCGATGTCGCCGCCGAAGGTGCTGGCGGCGATCGAGGCGGGCTGATGGCGGTGGCGCCGGCGAAGGTGGTGTTCACCACCGGCTTCGCCCGGCGCTACACCGGCGGCACGCGCGAGTTCGAGATCGCCGCGACCTCGCTTCGTGGCGTGATCCGCGAGATGGACGTGCGGTTTCCCGGGCTTGGCCCGGTGCTTGAAGACGAAACCAACGTCGCCATCGACGGAGCGCTGCACGAAGTCGGGTATTTCCAGCAGCTGCGCCCCGGGGCGGAGGTGTTCTTCATCCCCCGCATCGAAGGCGGGTAGCCGTGGCGGACACCGCGCCGCATCAGGTGGTGGTGGTGGGCGGCGGTGCCGCGGGGCTTGAACTGGTCACGCGGCTGGGGGATCGTTTCGCGCGCGGCGACGTGGCCCAGATCACGCTGGTGGAACGATCCCGCACCCATGTGTGGAAACCGATGCTGCATGCGGTGGCGGCGGGCAGCCTGGATCCCGGGGAGCACGAACTCAATTACCTGGCGCAGGCGCATTGGCATCATTTCCGCTACCGGCTGGGGGAACTGGCCGGGATCGATCGGGCGGCGCGGCTGGTGCATCTGGCGGCGATGGAAGATGAAGATGGGCGCGAGATCACCCCGGCGCGTTCGCTGCGCTACGATACGCTGGTGATCGCAGTCGGCAGCGTCACCAATGATTTCGGGACGCCGGGCGTGGCGGCGCACGCGGTGCCGCTGGAAACCCCGGCGCAGGCGGCGCGCTTCAATCGCCGCCTGGTGAATGCCTGCATCCACGCCCATGCCCAGCCAGGTCCGGTGCGTCCGGGGCAGCTGCATGTGGCCGTGATCGGCGCGGGCGCGACGGGGACGGAACTGGCCGCCGAATTGCACCGGACGGTGCGCGCGGTGGTGGCCTATGGTCTCGATCGGATCGACCCCGAACGCGACATCCGCATCGTGCTGATCGAGGCGGCGCCGCGGATCCTGCCCGGGCTGCCGGAACGGATTGCCGAGGCGACGCACAAGCTGCTGCTTGATCTGGGCGTGGAGGTGCGGACCGGGGCGCGGGTGGCGGAGGTGCGCGCCGATGGAGTGGCGCTGGCGGACGGGTCTTTCATCCCAGCCGAACTGGCGGTCTGGGCGGCCGGCGTGCGAGGGCCGGAGGTGCTGGGGCGATTGGATGGGCTGGAAGTGAACCGGGCGAGCCAGCTGGTGGTGGGGCCGACGTTGCAGACCTCGCTCGATCCGGACATTTTCGCGATCGGGGATTGCGCGTCCTGTCCCTGGCCGGGACATCCGACCCCGGTGCCGCCGCGGGCGCAGGCGGCGCATCAGCAGGCGCGGCACATGCTGGCGCAGGTAGAGCGGCGGCTGACCGGGGCGCCGATGGTGGCGTGGACGTATCGCGATTTCGGGTCGCTGGTCTCGCTCGGCGATTTCAGCACGGTCGGCAATATGATGGGGTTTCTGATCGGGCGGTCGTTCTTCGTCGAGGGGTTGTTCGCGCGGATCATGTATCGTTCGTTGTATGCGCTGCATCAGCGCGCGCTGCATGGCAACTGGCGCGCGGTGGCGGGGTGGTTGTCGCGCAGCCTGTCGCGGCGGGCCGGGCCGATGGTGAAGCTGCATTGAGCCGTGCCGCGAAGCTTGCGCCGACCAGGATCGGGTAGGCGCGGCGCGCGTCCCGCCGATCGTGTCTCAGTTTGAAAGTCGGCGCCGGCCCGCACCCCCACAAAGGCCATCCAATGCCAAGCGCGTGGGTGAACCGGTCGCTTTGCTCATGGGCGAAGCCGAAGCAGCACTGCCAACCCTGGCCTGGCATAAAGGCAATGAGGCCAGCCGCAGGCTCGCCGCGATCCCCGGCGTCGGGGGCGACGCCGCGCAGTTCCGCTCGGCGCGGCATTTCGCTGCCTGGATCGGTCTGGTGCCCAAGCAACACAGCAGCGGGGGCAAGCAGCGCCAGGGCGGCATCTCCAAGCAGGGCAACCGCTACTTACGCCGGCTGCTGGTCATCGGCGCCACCGCCGTGATCCGCCCTGCGGGTGGACGCCTCGCGGCGACGCCATCCGGCGCGTGGGCCAGGGCTTTGCTGGAACGCCGCCCGGCGCGGCTGGCCTCGGTCGCGCGGGCCAACAAGACCGCGCGCATCGCCTGGGCCTTGCTGGCGAAGGGAGAAACCTATCGGGGCGCCCCCGTCATGGCTGCGAGCGCAGTCTAAGCAGGGG
>DAHWDR010000273.1:0-6091 GCA_027330745.1 Acetobacteraceae bacterium
AGCGGATCGGGTTCTCGCTGCGCGCCGGGTATAATTTCACCAACCATCTGTCGCAGGTCTGGAGCTACCAGCTGGTCGATCGCGACGTCTACAACATCCTCTCCGGGTCCAGCGCCTATATCTACGATGAGGCCGGCTACACGTTGCTGTCGCAGGTCGGTCAGGTGCTCTCGCTCGATTACCGCGACAGCTCGATCGAACCGACCCGGGGCGGCGTCATGGCGCTGTCCACCGAGTTCGCGGGTCTCGGCGGCAGCGCGCATTTCCTGCGCACCCGCATCGACGGCGCCTATTACATCCCGCTCCGGCGGCTGATGGGCGAAGGCGGCTGGGTGATCCGGTTGCGTGCGACGGCAGGGTATTTGTTCAATCTCGGCCATCAGGAACAGATCATCGACCGGTTCTTCCTGGGGGGGGACAATCTGCGCGGCTTCCAGGCCGGTGGCGCCGGGCCGCACGACTCCGTCACCGGCGATTCGCTCGGTGGGCGGTTCCTGTGGACGCAATCGACCCAGCTCAATTTCCCGCTGCCGGTCTCTCCCGATCTCGGATTGTCCGGGCATGTGTTCGCCGATGTCGGGGCCTTGACCGATGGCGGCTTCGAATCGAACTCCTGCCCCAGTCAGCCGAACGGTGCGTGCCCGGCCATCACCGCTTCCGGGGCACCGCGCGTCGGCGTCGGCTTCGGTATTTCGTGGCGCTCCGGTTTCGGGCTGATCAACATCGATTTCACGCCCTTTGTCGTCAAACAGCCGGGCGATCAGACTCAGGTTTTCCGTTTTGGTTTTGGAACGAGGTTCTAAGTGCTCAACTCCCGCTTTCCCCTTCGCACCGGCGTTATCCTGCTGCTCGCGACTGCCCTCGCCGCACCCGCGCTGGCGCAGAACAAGCCAGCCTGGTTCGTCCCCGGCCAGCCCCATCAGCCCGCGCACGGCCCGGTACGTCCCGTCGCGGCGCCGGCCGAGACCGCGCCGGCGGTGCCGCTGGAAATGAAGCTGCCGGCGGCGCCTCCCGTCCCCGAAGTCGCGCGCGGGCTGATGCCGCCGGCCGCGATCCTGGGCGTGCTGTCGGTGCCCGACGTGCTGCATATCTCCACCGCCTATCAGAAGGCGGATAAGATCCTGGCGGAGCGCCGCCAGCATCTGAACGAGGACGCGCAAAAGGAACAGGCAGAACTGCGCACGCTGGGTCAGCAATTCGCCGCGGATCGCGCCAAGATGACCCCGGCGCAAATCCGCGCCAAGGAATCCGCGCTGCGCGACCGCATCGCCGCATCGCGCCGCAAATTCGAGGCGCGTGGCCGGGTCATCCAAGAGCAGGGCCAGTTCGCGCTGGCGCAGATCCAGCGCGTCTTGCAGGTGGTGGTGCAGCGCGTCGCCGCCAGCCGCGGCATGAACCTGGTGCTCCAGCGCCAGGCGGTGGCGGTCAATGTGCCTGAATTCGACATTACGGCGCAGGTGATCGCGGTGCTGAACAAGGTTCTGCCGTCGGTCACGCTGCCGCCCGAGGGTGTGGCGCCGCTGACCATCAAGACGCCGGCGCCGGCGACGCATCCGACCCCGCCCAAGCCGAAGCACTGACGCGGGTTATGCGCGCGGGCGATCCGCGATTCTTTCCTGCCGCTGGGCCTCAGACGCTGGCCGCGATCGCCGCCGCCGCCGGGGGAACCCTGGCGGCGGCGGCGGACCCGGCGCGACTGCTGGCGGGCGTGGCTCCGTTGCAGACCGCGGGGCCGGACGAGGCGAGCTTCCTCGATAACCGCAAATACCGCGACGCGCTGGCCGCGACCGGCGCGGGCGCGGTGCTGGTCCGCCCGGAACTGGCCGCCTTCATACCGGTCGGCGCGGCGGCGATCGTAACCGCCGATCCCTATGCCGGCTGGGCGCGGGTGGCGGCGCTGTTCCATCCACCGCCACCGCCGCACCCGGGGTGCCATCCCAGCGCGGTGATCGATCCCGCCGCGCGCGTCGCCGCCTCCGCCGAGATCGGTCCGTTGGTCGTCATCGGCGCCGGTGCCGAGATCGGCGCCGATACTGCGATCGGCCCCGGCAGCATAATCGGCCCCGGGGTGATTATCGGACCCGGCTGCCGCATCGCTGCCCAGGTCACGATCACGCACGCCCTGATCGGCGCGCGCGTGGCAATCCTGCCCGGTGTGCGCATCGGTCAGGAAGGCTTCGGATTCGCGCCGACTGCCCGTGGCTTCCTGCCCGTGCCGCAGCTGGGACGGGTGGTGATCGAAGACGATGTCGATATCGGCGCCAACTGCACGATCGATCGCGGATCGCTGCGCGATACCGTGATCGGCGCCGGCACGCGGCTCGACAACCTGGTACAGGTTGGTCATAACGTCGTGATCGGTCGCTGTTGCGTGCTGGTGGCACAAGTGGGGATTTCAGGGTCGGTGGTGCTGGAGGACCAGGTGATGGTCGGTGGTCAATCCGGGATGGCCGGGCATCTGCGCATCGGCCGCGGCGCGCGCATCGCGGCCCAGGCCGGCGTGATGGCCGATGTGCCCGCCGGCGCGCAGGTCTCGGGCAGCCCGGCGCAGCCCCACGCCATGTTCCTGCGCCAGGTGGCGCTGCTGCGCCGCATGACCGCGCGTGGAACGAAGGACCCCAAGGCGTGAGCGAGACCGAAACCGGCGAAACCATCGATATCGCGCGCATCCTGCACGCGATCCCGCATCGCTACCCGTTCCTGATGATCGACCGGGTGGTTGATCTGCGGCGCGGGATTTCGGCGATCGGCGTCAAAAACGTGTCGGTCAACGAACCCTTCTTCCAGGGCCATTTCCCGAATCACCCGGTGATGCCGGGCGTGCTGGTGATCGAGGCGATGGCGCAGACCGCCGCGGTCCTGGTGGTGGAGACGCTGGGTCCCGACGCGGCCGGACGAGTGGTCTATTTCATGTCGGTGGAGGGCGGGAAATTCCGCCGCCCGGTCGTGCCGGGCGATCAGCTGCGGATCCACTGCTCGCGTTTGCAGAATCGCGGCAATGTATGGAAATTCCTCGGCGTCGCGCGTGTGGAAGGCGCGGTGGTCGCGGAAGCGACCTACACCGCCATGATCCGGGAACGGGCCTGACCGGCGGCCGCAATTCCGCCGGATTCCCCGTGGAAACAAGAACTTGCACGTGCTCGCCGATACATTCGGCAATAATCGTTGTGTTGGCCGGGACCTTGCCCGGGCCTACAAATATCGCCTCCCGCCCAGAAGGTTCCGCGCATGGCCGCTGTGATCGCCCCGTTCGAGCCGCACGCCGCCGGCACCGAAATCCACCCCTCCGCCATCGTCTCCCCGCGCGCCACGTTGGGCCGGGGCGTGCGGATCGGACCGTGGTGCCAAGTGGGGCCGGACGTGATCTTGGGCGACGGGGTGCGGCTGGTCTCCCATGTCGTGGTGGACGGGCATACCGCCATCGGCGCGGACGCGATCCTGTTTCCGTTCTGCACCGTGGGGCTGGAACCGCAGGACCTGAAATACCGCGGCGAGCCAACGCGGTGCGAGGTGGGCGCGCGCACCCAGATCCGCGAACACGTCACGATCCATCGCGGCACCGTGACCGGACGCGGCATCACCCGCGTCGGCGCGGACTGCATGTTGATGGCGGTGGCGCATGTCGCGCATGACTGTAGCCTGGGCGATCACGTGATCGTGGCAAACAACGCCGTGATGGGCGGGCATGTCAGCATCGCCGATCATGCCGTGATCGGCGGCGCCGCCGCGATCCATCAATTCGTGCGCATCGGTCGGGCGGCGATGATCGGCGGTGTCTCGGGGGTGGAAGCGGACGTGATCCCGTTCGGCAGCGTGATCGGCAACCGGGCTCGTCTTGCCGGGCTGAACGTGATCGGGCTGAAGCGGCGCGGCTTCGACAAGGAACAGATCCGCCGGCTGCACCTGGCGTTCCGCAGCCTGTTCCATCAGGGCGGCGTGTTTGCTTCCCGCCTGTCCGAGACGCGGGCGCGGTTCGGGGGCGATACGCTGGTGGCCGAGATCCTGGCATTCATCGACGCCCCCAGTCATCGCGGCCTGATCCGGGCCGAATTGCTGCCGGAATAGGTCCGTCCGTCCAGGTGCGCCCTTCGCTTCCCGCGCTGTATCGCGCATTCGTTGCGGTCGGCACGTTCAGCGTAGGCGGCGGGCTGGCAGCCTGGATCCGGCGTGAGATCGTGACCAAACGCGGCTGGATCGACGACACCCAGTTTCTGACGGACTACGCGTTGTGCCAGCTGGTTCCTGGGGCAACCAACGTCAACCTGGCGGTGTTCATCGGCACCGAATTGCGGGGTGGCCCGGGCGCGCTGGTCGCCCTGGCAGGGCTGATGAGCGTGCCGGTGGGATTGTTCCTGGCGCTGGGTACGCTTTATTTCGCTTTAGATTCCGGCCCGGCCGGATATTGGGTGGGGATCGCGCTGGCCGGCATGGGCGCCTCGGCGGTCGGCATGATGCTGTCGATCGGGCTGCGGCTGGGGCGACGCAACCTGCGGCGCGCGACCGGCATCTTCATCGCCGCGCTGACCGCGTTCGTGGTGGGATGGGAACGGGTCAATCTGCTGCTGGCGCTGGCCGGACTGATTCCGCTGAGCCTGGCGCTGCACTGGCGGCCGCGCTGATGTTGGTGCTGGCCCAGCTGGCCGGGCTGTTCGCGCTGCTGTCGCTGCTGGCGATCGGCGGCGGCGCCGGCATCATCCCCGAGATGCAGCGCGCAGTGGTCGATGTCCATCACTGGATGACCGGGCCGCAATTCCTGGCGCTGTTCGCGCTGTCGCGCGCCGCACCCGGGCCGGGGTCGTTGATCGCGATGCTGGTGGGCCAGCAGGCGGCCGGGCTGCCGGGTGCGCTGGTCGCGGCGGTGGCGATGTTCGGTCCGTCCTCGGTGCTGGCCTATCTCGCGGCGCGATTCTGGCTGCGCGGTGCGGGCGGGGAAGGCTGGCGCGGATGGGTGCAACGGGCCCTGGCGCCGATCGCGGTCGGGCTGACCCTGGCGGCGGGGATCGCGCTTTTGCGCGGGACGGAACATGGCTGGGCGGCCTATGCGGTCAGCGCGACGGCGACGCTGGTGTTGACGTTCACCGAGCTGAACCCGGGCTTCATGGCGCTGGGCGGGGCGCTGACCTTGCTGGGGGCGGCGCTGCTGCGCTGAGCGGGATGGATCGGGCCGCACCGTCCGCTGCGTAGAAGCGCCGGCGTGGCGCGAGGTCAGTGGGCGCGGGCGGCAGCGCGGGCGCGGTTGAGGTCGAGCAGGCGGCGGAGGATTTCATCGTCGGCCAGATCGGCGGGCCAGCCATAGGCGGCGGCGACGGCGGCATCCAGCGCGTGGTGCAGCGCGTCGAGCCAGGCACCCTCCGGCGCGCCGCGCTGGTTGTAGAGGTTGGTCAGAGTGCGGGTCTTGAGCGTGGCGGCGGCGCGCGGGCTGCGCGGGATCAGGCGGTCAGGGAAGCCGGGGACGATTTCAGGGACACGCTCTACCAGGTCGGGCGGGTTGAGCCAGGCGTCGCGTTTGGCCACCAGGACGCTTGCCGCGGCGGCGATGGCGGCGGCTTGCGGGTTGGTGGGCGTCGGGAGGTCGGGGGTGAGGCCGTCGGGGAAGGGGAATGTTTCGAAGGTGGTGGAGGGCGTGTAGCGAGGGTCATTTCCTACGCCAAGTGATGTTCCAAGACCCAAAGACCATAGTTCATGGAATCTGCCGTGGAGAATCCCAAACACGACGTCTGTATCGCTGACAACAGCAATCGTCGCAGAGTCCGGCAGCGTCGGCGTAGCCACGAAGACGAAGAGGCGATGCTTGGCCACGCGAGATGTCAGGATATAACGCGGAAGACGGTCAAGTTTTGCCAGCATCCCAGGGCGGTACTCGACATGCCGCCACCACTCTGTTCGATATCTTTCTCTGTTGTTCTTCGATCGGATTGGCTTCACTTTCGTTGCCACGTAACCGAATGGGGCCGCAAAATACGCCGCCTCCGCCTCGCTCATCGTCCAGCCAAAGTCGATAATCCACCGGTCCGATGGGCGCCGTGTCAGATCCCTACCGTTCAGCCACGGCCGCAGCACATCCGCATTTGGCCGGCCATTCGCATTCAAC
>DAHWDR010000296.1:0-2710 GCA_027330745.1 Acetobacteraceae bacterium
AGGCCGGTCGCGGGTTCGCCATCGCCGCGGACATACCGGCCACCGCGCCCCAGTTCTTCATGCCGGCCGGGCGCATAAACCGTCACCGACACGCCGGTTTCATAGCGGAAGCCGCGGAATTCAACCGGATCGACGGTCAGGCGCAACGACGGCGCCGCGGCCCGGATCGCCGCCACTGTATCCGCAACACGTCCGGCCAGAGTACCGGCCAGGTTCGGCAGCTTTGCTTCGGCCAGCGCGGCCAGGGCGCGATCGGCCGGGCCGGCGGCCAGCAGCAGATCGGTCAAAACCGGCGCCAGCCGCCCGCCATGCCGCGCCACCGCCGCCGCATCCTTGCGATCCAGCGCGCGAGCCAGGGCGGAGCGAGCCGGACCGTCGATCCCTGCATCGTCCATCAGTGCCGGCGTCAGGGTAGGCAAGGTCAGATCGAAGCTGATGCGCGCAAGGCCCGCGGCGGCCAGAGCCTCGGCGCCGACCAGCACGATTTCCGCGTCCGCGGCGGGTGAATCGCGGCCGATCAGCTCGATCCCGGCTTGCGGCACCTGGCGGTCCGGGGCGATCTGGCTGCCGCGCACGCGCAGGCATTGCCCGGCATAGGACAGCCGCAGCGGCCGCGGCGCCCCGGCCAGCCGGGTGGTGGCGATCCGCACCACCTGCGGCGTGGTGTCGGCGCGTAGCCCCATCATGCGCTGGCTGTCCGGGTCCATCAGGCGGAAGGTCTGATCCGCCACCGCGGCGCCGGAGCCGGCGAGCAGACTGTCTTCGAACTCCAGCAGCGGCGGGCGGATGCGTTCGTAGCCGTGGGCGGAGAACACGTCGGTCAAGGCCTGCACCGCGTCGGCCTCCGCCGCGGCATCGGGCGGGAGGAGGTCGCGCAGGCCGGCGGGGAGAAGCGCGGGGTTGGGCGGCGGGTCGTCGGTCATGGCGTCGGCTGGTATCAGGGATTGCCGCGCGGGGAAACCGCACCCCTACCCCGCAAAATACGCCATCGCCGCTTCCACCCCGCCCTTGCCGTGCGGCACCTGGTTGATCCGCAGCGACATCTCCACCGCGCCCAGCACACCCAGCAGCATCGTCTCGTTCACGTCCCCCATCACGCCGATGCGGAACACTTTGCCGCCCAGCTTGCCCAGGCCGCCGCCCATACTCACGTTGAAGCGCCCGCGCGCGGTGCGCCGCAATGCGTCGGCATCCTGGCCCTCGGGCATCAGGATCGTGGTGACGGAATCCGATACCCGCGCCGGGTTGGTGCAGAACAGTTGCGGGCCGTTGTTGCCGCTCCAGGCCGCCACGGCCCGGCGCACGCCCTCGGACAGGCGGTGGTGGCGGGCGACCACCTGGTCCATGCCTTCCTCCTCCAGCATCCGTACTGCCTCGCGCAGCCCGTAGAAGGCATTGACCGGCACCGTGCCCACGAAGCTGTCATGCGGCTTGCGGGTCAGCATCACCGACCAGTCGAAATAATACCGACCCAGCCGCGCCTTGCGGTGTGCGTCCATCCCCTTGTCCGACACGGCGGTGAAGCTCATGCCGGTCGGGTTCATCAGCCCCTTCTGGCTGCCGCCCACCACCGCATCGATCCCCCAATCGTCCATATGGAAGTCCAGACTGGCGAGCGAAGAGATGGTATCGACCAGGAACAGGGCCGGGTGCTTCGCGGCATCGATCGCAGCGCGCACCTCCGCCGGCGGGATGGTCAGCCCGGTCGCGGTCTCGTTATGCACCACGCAGACCGCCTTGATGACATGGCCGCGATCGGCTTCCAGCGCCGCGCGGACGCCGGCGATGTCCACACCGTGGCGCCAGTCGGCGGCGACGGTCTGCACCGCCACCCCGTGGGCGGCGGCCATTTTGCCCCATTCTTCCGAGAAATATCCCGATTCCAGGACCAGAATGGTCTCGCCCGGCGATAGCAGGTTGGTCAGCGTGGCTTCCCAGGCGGCATGGCCCGAGCCGGTGTACATGAACAGATGATGCCGCGTGCCGATGACGCGCTTCAGGCCCGCGAACACCTCGCGATACACGGGCAGGAAATCCGCGTCGTGGAAATCGATCGTCGGGCGGTCGATCGCGCGCAGGATGCCGTCCGGGATATTGGTCGGGCCGGGATTCGCGAAGATCGCGCGCCCGCGCAGCTGGGCAGGGGAGGCATCCATGACGGCGTTCCTTTTGATACCCGCCGGCTGGCCGACGAGGCGTTGGACTTGTGATGATCGAAGCCGGATAGCCGGTTCGATGTTGGCTTGTCAGGGCGCCTGGTCAGGGCACCAACGGTCGGGTTGGCCGGCATATTGACCCGGCAGGGCGCGACGGCAAGGCCCGCCCGCGCCCGACCGCACCGCGCCATCGCGCGGCCCGCCGTGTCGCGTGCCGCGGAATCGCGCTATCACCCTGCCATGCAGACCGTTCCGGAGCCGATCCCATGACCAGCCTCCGCCGCCGTTTTGAGTTGCAGCTCGGCACGTTCGCCGCAGTCCTGTGGCTGCTCGCGGTGTTCCCGCCGACGCGCGCCGATGCCTGGGCGCCGGGCGCGGCCGCTCTTGGTGTCCCACCGGCGCTGCCCGCCGCGCAAATCGTCGCCTTGCTGGTGCCGGCCGCCGACACCGCGCCGCGCCACCTGGTCGGCGCCAAGCCCTGGCCGGGACATCCGGGCCAGTTCGTGGCGATCGTCTGCACCGGCGGCGCCGCACCCTATTCGGACGCGCCCACC
>DAHWDR010000320.1:0-12893 GCA_027330745.1 Acetobacteraceae bacterium
CCGGTGGTGGCGGTGCTGGACAGCAACTCCGACCCGGCCGGCGTCACCTACCCGATCCCGGGCAACGACGACGCGATCCGCGCCATCGGCCTCTATTGCGAGCTGGTCTCGGGCGCGGTGCTGGACGGCATCAGCGCCGAGCTCGCCGCGTCCGGCGCCGATGTCGGCGCCGCCGAGGAACTGCCGCCCGAGCCGATGCCGGAGCCGGCGGCGGCCGAGCCCGCCAGCGCCTGACCCCCGGACCCGGAGAGCGAACATGGCCCAGATCACGGCCGCGATGGTGAAGGACCTGCGCGAGAAGACCGGCGCGGGGATGATGGATTGCAAGCGCGCCCTGGCCGAGACCGACGGCGAGATGGAGGCCGCGGTCGATTGGCTGCGCAAGAAGGGGCTGGCCGCGGCGGCAAAGAAATCCGGCCGCGTCGCCGCCGAGGGACTGGTGGGGGTCGCGACCGCCCCGCGCGCCGCCGCCGTCGTGGAAGTGAACGCCGAGACCGATTTCGTCGCCCGCAACGTGGCCTTCCAGGGCTTCGTCGAAACGGTGGCGAAGATTGCGCTCGACGTAGGCGAGGATCTCGCCGCGATCAACGCCGCCCCGTTCCCCGGCACCGGACGCAGCGTTGCCGAGGAATTGACCCATCTGGTCGCCACCATCGGTGAGAATATGCATCTGCGTCGCGCGCGCGTGCTGCGCGTGCCGTCGGGCGCGGTGGTGACCTATGTGCACCAGCCGCTGCGCCCCGGATTGGGGCGGATCGGCGTGGTGGTCGCGATCGCGGCACAATCCGAGCTGGCCGGGCTGGAGCTGCTCGGCCGCCAGATGGGGATGCATATCGCGGCCACCCGCCCGGATGCGATCGATATCGGCGCGGTCGATCCGGCCGCGCTGGTCCGCGAGAAGGCGATCCTGGCCGATCAGGCCCGCGTGTCGGGCAAGCCCGAAGCGATCATCGAGAAGATGGTGGAAGGGCGCGTGCGGAAATACTACGAGGAAGTGGTGCTGCTCGAGCAGGTCTGGGTGCATGACGGCGAAAGCCGGGTGAAGGCGGTGCTGGCGAAAGCCGGCGCCTCGGTCGCCGATTTCGCCCGCTTCGCGCTGGGCGAAGGTATCGAGAAGCAGACCAGCGACTTCGCCGCCGAGGTTGCCGCCACCGCCGGCGTCTGACGCAAGCCCCGAAAGGTCCCATGATGGCCGAGTTCGTTCTGCCCCCGCCCGCGATCGTGGGCATCCCGGTTGCCGATGGTGGACTATTTCCCGTCCGCCGCGTGTTCTGCGTGGGCCGCAACTACGCCGCCCACGCGCGCGAGATGGGGTCGGACCCCGATCGCGAGCCGCCGTTCTTCTTCATGAAGCCGGCGGACGCGCTGCTGACCGACGGGGCGGATATGCCGTATCCGCCAGCCAGTTCCGATCTGCATCACGAGATGGAGCTGGTCGTGGGCCTGGCCGAGGGCGGTGCCGACATCGCCGAAGCCGACGCTCTGGCCCATGTATGGGGCTACGCGGCGGGGCTGGACATGACCCGACGCGATCTGCAGGGCCAAGCCAAGAAAGAGGGCAAACCCTGGGATATGGGCAAGGGCTTCGATCACTCCGCGCCGATCGGGGCGATGGTGCCGGCGTCACGGATCGGCCATCCGGGAACCGGGCGGATCGTGCTGCATGTGAACGGGAAGAAGCGGCAGGAATCGGATCTGACGCATCTGATCTGGAGCGTGCCCGAGACGATCGCCTATCTTTCGCGCCTGGTGCGGCTCGCGCCGGGGGACCTGATCTTCACCGGCACGCCGGAAGGCGTTGCCGCGGTGGTGCGCGGGGACGTGCTGGAAGGCACGGTGGCCGGCGTCGGATCGGTGCGGACCCGCATCGTCTGATGGCGGCCCGGCTGCGGATCGCAACCTGGAACATCAACTCGCTGCGCCTGCGGCTGCCGTTGCTGCGGGATCTGGCAGCCAGCCTGGACCCGGACGTGATCTGCCTGCAGGAAACGAAAGTGCAGGACAGCGAATTCCCCACCGCTGCGCCGGCGGAACTCGGCTATCCGCACGCACTGTGGCGGGGCATGAAAGGGTATAACGGGGTTGCGATCTTCTCGCGCCGAAAGCTGGAGCCGCTGGAAGGCCTACCCGACTGGTGCGGCAAGGGCGATTGCCGGCATCTGGCCGTGCGCGTCGCCGCCGCGGGCGGGCCGATCGAGCTGCATGATTTCTACGTCCCCGCCGGGGGCGATGTGGCGGACCGCGGGGTCAACCCGAAATTCGGTCACAAACTGGACTTCATTGCCGAAGCGCGGGCCTGGTTCGCGGCCCGAAACGGAATCAAACGTGCGGTGCTGGTGGGCGATCTGAACATCGCACCGCTGGAAGCCGATGTCTGGAGCCACCGCCAGTTGCTGGACGTGGTCAGCCACACGCCGGCCGAGACGGACGGGCTGCTGGCCTGGCAACGCGCCGGGTTCGTCGATGCGGTCCGGCATTTCGTGCCGGAGCCGGAGAAGCTGTTCACCTGGTGGTCGTATCGCAACCGCGACTGGCGCGCGTCCGACCGCGGCCGGCGGCTGGATCATGTGTGGGTGACGCCGGACCTGGTCCCTGCGCTGCGCGGATACCAGGTGGCCAAGGACGCGCGAGACTGGCAGCGCGGATCGGATCATGTGCCGGTCTGCGTGGACCTCGCGCTATAGGGACCGGCCATGCGCATCGACGGCACCGCCTACCGCACGATTTTCCCCGATCCGGACCAGGACGGCGCGGTGCGGATCATTGACCAGACACGCCTGCCCTGGGCGTTCGAGACGGTGCGCCTGACCAGCCTGGCCGACGCCGCGCACGCGATCCGCGCCATGCTGGTTCGCGGGGCGCCGCTGATCGGGGCCACGGCGGCCTATGGGGTGGCGCTGGCGCTGCGCGCCGACCCGTCCGACGCCGCGCTGACCGCGGCCCGCGAGACCCTGGCCGCGACTCGCCCGACCGCGGTCAACCTGCGCTGGGCGCTGGATCGGATGGACGCGCTGATCCGCCCGCTGCCGCCCGCTTCGCGTGCCGCCGCGGCATGGGATCAGGCGGGGCGCATCGCCGATGACGATGTCGCCTGCAACCAGGCCATCGGCCGGAACGGGCTGCCGCTGCTGACGGATCTGGCCGCGGCGCATCCCGGCCGGGCGATCAATGTCCTGACGCATTGCAATGCCGGCTGGCTGGCGACGGTGGACTGGGGCACCGCGCTGGCGCCGATCTACGCCGCGCATGACGCCGGGATCGCGGTGCATGTGTGGGTGGACGAAACCCGCCCGCGCAACCAGGGTGCCGCGTTGACCGCGTTCGAACTCGGTCGGCACGGCGGGGCGCATACCGTGATCGCCGACAATGCCGGCGGGCATCTGATGCAGCACGGGCGGGTGGATCTGGCGATCGTCGGCGCCGATCGCGTCACGCGCACCGGGGACGTTGCCAACAAGATCGGCACCTATCTGAAAGCCCTGGCCGCGCACGACAACGCGGTTCCGTTCTGGGTCGCGGTGCCCGCCAGCACGATCGACTGGAGCATCGCCGACGGCATCGGCGGCATCCCGATCGAGGAACGTTCCGCGGACGAAGTGGCGCACCTGGTCGGACGCGACGCGGACGGGGTGGTGCGCCGGGTGCGCTTGATCCCGCCGGACAGCCCGGCCGCCAACCCGGCGTTTGACGTGACTCCGGCGCGCCTGATCTCGGGCCTGATCACCGAGCGCGGGCGGTGCGCGGCCAGTGCGGCGGGGCTGGCGGAGTTGTTCCCCGATCACGGATAGGCAGGGCGCGCGCGAGCGGTGCCGGTTGCTGTCACTGCGTCCAGCGCGCCATCGCGCGCTGATACAGCCCTCATACCGCCCGCTTGGTGTCGAACGGGGAATCGAACCAGATCACCGCATACGGCAGGATCATCCTGCCGTCCCCGCCCCACCTCCGCCCCGCCAAGCACCCAGCCCGTGCCACGCATTCCGCCGCCGTCGCGCCCTGCCGGGCCGTCACGCCTCAACGGCAAGGTCGATCTCGATATGCACCTTGCGGGCCGCAAGCGTCGGGCAAACGGCCCGCCCTTCGCCGCGGCTGAGGCGCACGATCCCAGCCGCATGCAAGCGGTGCAGGGTCCGTTGCACGTTCTGCGGGGCACGCTTCGCCATCAGCGCCAGCTCGGTGACGGATCGCGGTTCACGGGTAACGATCAGACGCAAAAGCTCCCGGTTCTTCGCCGACAGCAGCTTCGCCCCCGCCTCAAGCGAGATGAAATGCACCGCGATTTCGGCGCCAGCCTCGCCTCCCCTCGCCTCGATCCAGATTTTCGGCTCGTTCGGATCAACCTTGCGCTCACCACGGGCAACCGCTAGGGTGAAATCCTTGAACGCCTCGTATGTGCCGGTTTTGACGCTCTCGTGCCGGACCGTCATCGCACGCCCCTTTCCGTTAGTATGCGTTCCACTTCACGGTAGAAATCCGCGAGCAACTCAGCCGGCCCGCGATACGCGTAGGCGACTATTTTCCGGCGACCATGGATGTGCCGGCGATCGTAGTCCGTCCGGCTGCGGACGCCGTGGGTGTTGTCCATCCCGTAGATCCGTTGCCAGGCAAGATCGTGCAACGTCAGGCCGTATTTGATGCCTTGCGGCCGGTGCGGTGTGGCCACAGCCGCGTGGGCTTCGATCTTGACCACGTAGCCGCTGATCAACCGGAACTCGAAACCATCCAGACTGAGCAAGAAATCCAGCGCGTGGTCGATCTTTATTCTAAATAGCATCCTATCATGATTAGATGTTATAGGCAAGCGGCGACTCCCACCCCGCCACCCTCCGTGACGCCCTCCCCCGCCGCCTTGCCCGCCGCAAACGAACCCGGCAAACACCCTATACGGTCCCCCCAACCCCAAGGCTCCCCCGTCCGTGCCCCCGCTCCAACCCATCCGTGGCACCGCCGACCTCATCGGCGAAACCGCCCGCCGCCACCGCCACGTCATCGACACCGCCCGCGCGGTCACGGCCACCTATGGCTGCGACGAATGGTCCACGCCGATCTTCGAAGCCACCGCCGTGTTCGCCCGCACCCTGGGCGAGACCTCCGATGTCGTCACCAAGGAGATGTACAGCTTCGAAGACCGCGGCGGCGATAGCGTCACGCTCCGCCCCGAGGGCACTGCCGGCGTCTGCCGCGCGCTGGTCAGCAACGGCCTGACCCAGACGCTGCCGCAGAAGATCTTCTACGCCGGCCCGATGTTCCGCTACGAGCGCCCGCAGAAAGGCCGCTACCGCCAGTTCCACCAGATTGGCATGGAACTCATCGGCGCCGCCGAACCGCTGGCGGACGCGGAAGCCATTGCCTGCGGCCACGCCATCCTGACCGCGCTCGGCATCGCCGACGGCACCATCCTGGAGCTGAACACGCTGGGCGACGCGCCCAGCCGCGACGCCTATCGCGCCGGGCTGGTCGAATACTTCACCCGCCACCGCGCCGCCTTGTCCGAGGACAGCCTGGCTCGCCTCGACCGCAACCCGCTCCGCATCCTCGACAGCAAGGACCCGGGGGATCGCGCCCTGATCGCCGACGCCCCCACCATCTTCCCGCATCTGACCGACTCGGCCCGCGCCTTCTACGAAACCCTGAAGCGCCACCTGGACCGGTGCCGCGTCCCGTACCGCGAGAACCCGCGCATCGTCCGCGGTCTGGATTACTACAGCCACACCGCGTTCGAATTCGTCACCGACCGCCTCGGCGCGCAAGGCACCGTGCTCGCCGGCGGGCGCTATGACGGATTGGTGGCGGAAATGGGCGGCCCGCCCACCCCGGCGGTCGGCTGGGCGGCGGGGATCGAGCGGCTTTCCATGCTGCTCGCCCACACGCCCGAACCGCCTGCTCCGGTCGCCGTGATCCCGATCGGCGAGGATGCGGAACCGGCCGCGCTCGACATCCTCCAATCCTTGCGCGCCGCCGGGATTCGCGCCGAGACCGCCTATCGCGGCAATCTCCGCCGCCGCATGGAGCGCGCCAACAAGATCGGCGCCCGCGCCGCGGTGCTGATCGGCGCCGACGACCTCGCCGCCGGCATCGCGCAGCTTAAAGACCTTGCCACCGGCGAACAGACCGCGGTGCCCGTGGCGGAGCTGCCCGACCGGCTGCGATGAGTTTTTCCGCCAAACTCGACCGCATCGCCGCCCGCACCGAGGAACTGCGCCACGACCTCGCCTCCGGCGCCGGCGGGGAGGCGTATGTCCGCGCCTCACGTGAACTCGCCGATCTGGAACCGATCGCCGCGCGCATCGCCGAGCTGCGCGCGGCCGAACAGGCGCGGGCCGAAGCGGAAACCCTGCTGGCCGACCCCGAGCTGCGCGAACTGGCCGAGACCGAGCTGCACACCCTGAAGCACCGCCTGCCGGAACTGGAACACGCGCTGCGTCTGACCCTGCTGCCGCGCGACGAAGCCGATGCCCGCAGCGCGATCCTGGAAATCCGTCCCGCCGCCGGCGGCGACGAGGCGGCGCTGTTCGCCGCCGAATTATTCGCCGCCTACCAGAAATTCGCCGCCCTGCATGCGTGGCGCTTCGAGATCCTGGAATACGGCGATACCGAACTCGGCGGCCTGAAGGAAGGCATCGCCGAAATCACCGGCCGCAACGTGTTCGCGCGGCTGAAATACGAATCGGGCGTGCATCGGGTGCAGCGCGTGCCGGCGACCGAAAGCCAGGGTCGCATCCACACCTCCACCGTCACCGTCGCGGTGCTGCCGGAGGCGGAGGAAGTGGACATCCGCATCAACGAGGACGATCTGCGCATCGACGTCTATCGCGCCTCCGGCGCCGGCGGCCAGCACGTGAACAAGACCGAAAGCGCGGTGCGGATCACGCATCTTCCCACCGGCATCGCGGTGGCGATGCAGGAGGAGAAATCCCAGCACAAGAACCGCGCCAAGGCGATGAAGATTCTGCGCGCGCGGCTGTATGAACAGCAACGCGCCGCGCTGCACGCAACGCGCGCGGCGGACCGCAAATCCCAGGTCGGCACCGGGGACCGGTCCGAGCGCATCCGCACCTATAATTTCCCGCAGGGCCGCGTGTCCGACCACCGCATCAACCTGACCCTGTATAAGATCGACCGCGTGATGGCCGGGGAACTCGACGAGTTCGTGGATGCGCTGACCGCCGAGGACCAGGCCGCCCGCCTGGCCGCCGAGGGGTGAACGCGGCCGCCGCCCTCGCCTGGGGCGCGGGACAGCTTGCCGCCCTCCCCTCGCCGCGGCTGGAAGCGCGGCTGCTGCTGGCCGACGCGCTCGGCGTGACGCCGGAGACGCTGCTCGGCGCGCGCGACCGCGCCATCCCGCCCGACGCCCACACCGCCTATGCCGCCGCAATCGCCCGACGCGCCGCGCATGTCCCGTTGGCGCTGATCCGCGGGCGGCGGGAGTTCTGGAGCCTCGATCTGGCCGTCTCCGCCGCCACGCTGATCCCGCGCCCGGAATCGGAGACGCTGATCGAGGCGGCGCTGGCCGCCTTCCCCGATCATCCGCCGGGGCGGGTTCTGGACCTTGGCACCGGCACCGGCTGCCTGCTGCTCGCCGCTTTGTCCGAGTATCCCGCCGCGTTCGGGGTCGGGATCGACCGGGTGCCCGAAGCCGCCACCCTGGCGCGGGACAACGCCGCGCGGCTGGGCCTGGCCGCGCGCACCGCGTTCCTGATCGCCGATTGGGTCACCCCGCTTAGCGGGCGGTTCGATCTGATCCTGTCCAATCCCCCCTATATCCGATCGGACGACATCCGGGATCTGATGACCGAGGTCGCGGCGCACGAGCCGGCCTCGGCGCTGGATGGCGGGGCGGACGGGCTGACGGCCTATCGCGCCCTGGTCCCCGCCCTGCCCGGTCTGCTGGCCCCGGGTGGCGTGGCGATCCTGGAGCTTGGTCTGGGCCAGGCCGGGGCAGTCGCGGCGCTGGCACGGGCGGCTGGGCTGGCCGCCGCGATCCGTCCGGACCTCGCGGGGATTCCCCGTGCGCTCGTCCTGCGGCCGGACGCATGACCGCGCCGATGCCATGCGGATTTGGCAACCGCGTCGGGTTAGAGTAAAAGCGGGTCTTGGAATGGCTGGCGCCGCGGCGCGGGCCTTTCGAACGCGGGTCCTCCAGACGCCGGCTTTGCCGTGTCGGACCAGACCCAATGACCACCGCGTCAGCCCCGATGCCCCGCCCGACCGGCGGGGCCGCCGCCCGCGACAACAGGAAAGCGTGACGACAGACACATGAACATCAAGCGCATGCGTGGCCGTGGTCATCGTCCCGGCGGCGGAGGTGGCGGCGGCGGTAGTGGCGGCAGCGGCGGTCCGCGCTACCAGGGCGGTGGCGGCGGCACCGGCGCGGCCCCGCTCAACCGCAACCATGTCTTCGACAGCATCGGCCCGGATCTGCGCGTCCGCGGCACGGCGCAGCAATTATTCGAGAGATACCTGCAACTCGGGCGCGATGCGACCTCGGGCGGGGACCGGGTCGCGGCGGAGGGGTATTTCCAGCACGCCGAACATTATTTCCGCATTCTGAACGCGATGAATCTGGCCCAGCAAGGGCAGCCCCAAGGGCCGGGTCAGGGACAAGGGCCGGGGCAGGGCCCGGGGCAATCGGCGCAGCAGCGCCGCTACAACAGCGACGACGAGACGCCGCAACTCGGCGCCGACGCCTCCGCCGCGATCGAGGCGGAACTGGCCTCCGCCCCGGGCACCGGGGACCAGCCGGAGGCGCGTGATATCCCGATCACCGCCGGGCCGGAAGGCTAAGCGAAGCCGGACCGCATCCGCACCGCCGGGCGGGGCACGCGGCCCCGCCCGGCGCCGGTCGCGCTCCCTACGCCGATCACACCCGGTGGATGCCCCAGGGCACCGCGGTCGGTGCCCGCACGTGGCCGGTCAGCGACGTGCGATAGGCGGTGTGGATGTAGAACAGTCCCAGCGGCACCGTGGGAACGTCATGGAACGCCAGGCGCTGCATGTCGGTCACGATTTTGCCCTGCGCGGCCGGCGATTTCGCGGTCAGCCAGGCATTATTCAGCGCCTCCATCTTCGGGCTGTCGTACCAGCCGAACCAGCCTTTCGCGCCCTGGCCGCGGATGATCGGGTCGATCGCCGGGTTCATGATCCCGTCGCCGGTCCACCAGGTATGGAAGATGTTCCAGCCGCCCTTGTCCGGCGCGGTCTTCAGGCCGCGCCGCTGCACCACCGTGCCCCAGTCGGTCTCCACCAGATCGACGTTCAGGCCGAGCTTCTTGAGGTTGGCGTAAGTGATCTCCCCGAACGGCTTGATGGTGGGGAAATCGGTCGGGTTGAGCAGCACGATCTTCTCGCCCTTATAGCCCGCCTGCTTCACCAGCTTGTGCGCCAGCGCCCAGTTCGGCTTGGCCATCGGGTCGGGATGGATCGGGTTGCCGTAGGGGGTTCCGGCGGGGAAGAAGGAATGGTTCGATCGCCAGGCGGTGGGGTCGTTCCCGGTGACCGCGCCCATGAACTCGCGCTGATCGACGGTATGCATCACCGCCTGACGCATCAGCACGTTATCGAACGGCGGCCAGAGTTCGTTGAAGCGGGTCACGCCCAGATATCCGGCCGGATCCGCCATCCCGATATGCACGTCCTTCTGCGTCTTGAGCAGCGGAATCAGATCGGCATCCACCAATTCCCACCAGTCGATCTCGCCCGATTGCAGCGCCGCCGAGGCGGTCGCGGAATCGGGGATGATGTGCCACTCCACCCGCTCGAAATGCGCGATCTTGGCGCCCGCATACCACGATGGCGCGCCGGCGGCGGGCTTGTAGCCGGGGAATCTCTTGTAAACCACCCGGCTGCCGGACACGTACTCCTTCGCCTCGAACATGTACGGGCCGGAGCCAACCATCTCGGTGATCTGCGTCGCCGGATCGGTCTTCGCCAGCCGTTCCGGCATGATGAAGGGCGAGGACGCGGCCGGTTTCGCCAGCGCGTCGATCAACAGCGGGAACGGCTGCTTCAGATGCACGACCAGGGTCAGGTCGTCCTTCGCTTCCCAAGCGGTCACGAACCCCGCGACCGTGACCCCGAACGTGTCGCGCGCGGCCCAGCGCTTCAGGCTGGCCACGCAATCGGTCGCGGTGACCTTCGATCCGTCATGGAACGTGAGGCCCGGGCGCAGCTTGATCGTATAGGTCTTGCCGTCCGCGGAAACGGTGTGCCCCGCCGCCATCTGCGGATGTGGGCGGAAATGGGCGTCCACGCCGTACAGCGTGTCGAACACGTAATAGGCGTGCTCGGCGGTCACGGCCGCGGTGGTCCAGATCGGGTCGAGCGAGGTCAAATTCGCTTGCGGGACGAATTTGAGCACCTGTTTCGACTCGCCGGCGGCAAGCGCCGGGGTGGCCAAGCCGGATGTCGCAGCCGCGGCTGCTGCGGCGCCGAGAAAACTCCGTCGTTTCAGTCGCATGGTCGTATCAGCCTCCTGTTCGGGTGCATCGCCGTCAGACCGGGCGCGGGGCAAGGCTGCGCGGACGCGCCTCGTTCTGTCCCGGGGACAGTGTTCCCGTTCCGGCATCAAGCCGCAAGCGCGGCGTGCGGCGGACAAGAAAAAGGCGGCGCCCGCGAAGGCGCCGCCAAGTTCAGGGAGGAAACGCAAGCGTCGGCGTGCGATCGCGCCGATGGCGGGACAAGACCACCCGCCCGCTCGGCACGCATTGATCTGGATCAAGCTCGCGACGGAAGCCCCGCCCGGAAGCGCTATTTTTTCGCAGCATCCGCCGGGGCGAAGTCGAGCGCGTCCCCGTTCATGCAGAATCTCTGCCCGGTGGGCGCGGGGCCGTCGGGGAACACATGGCCCAGATGCCCGCCGCAGCCGGCGCAATGCACCTCGGTGCGGGACATGAAGAAGCTGCGGTCCTCGGAAGTGCCGACGCCCTCGGGCAGCGGCGCGGTGAAGCTCGGCCAGCCGGTTCCGCTCTCGAATTTGGCGTCGGCGGCGAAGACCGGCCGCCCGCAACCGGCGCATCGGAACATGCCGGGGCGCTTCTCGGCGTTCAACGGGCTGGTCCCGGCACGTTCCGTGCCATGCTCGCGCAGCACTTTGAACTGCGCCGGGGTCAGGCGGGCGCGCCACTCCGCCTCGGTCATGCTGACCGGGTAGCTGTCGTCCTTGCTTTTCGTGCCGCCGAACAGACCCATGGTTTTCTCCCTTGCCGAGGCTCTCTATACCCGCAGCGATATAAGCGCGCGGGGTCGCGCCGGGAGGGGACCATGGACGGATTGGCCGAGGCACTGCAACCGGCGCTGCCCGAGGACGCTGCGCAAGCGGCCCTGGCCGGCCGGGTCTGGCGCCCCGATCTGGGCGGGCCCTCGGTGGTCGCCGTGCGGGACGGCGCGCTGTTCGACATCTCGGCGCACTTCCCCACCCTGCGCGACCTGTGCGAATGGCCCGATCCTGCCGCCGCGCTGCGCGCCGCGCCGGGCGTCCCGCTCGGGCCGCTCGCCGCGATCCTCGCCAACACGCCGCCCGAGGCGCGCGATCCCGCCCGCCCCTGGCTGCTCGCCCCGATCGATCTGCAGGCGGTCAAGGCCGCCGGAGTGACCTTCGCGATATCGTTGCTGGAACGTGTGATCGAGGAGAAGGCGCGCGGCGACGCAGCGGCCGCGGTCGCGATCCGCGCCGAGGTCACGCGTCTGGTGGGTGACGATCTGGCGCAGTTGCGTCCCGGCTCGCCCGAGGCGGCGCGGCTGAAAGCGGTGCTGACCGCGCAGGGGGCATGGAGCCAGTATCTGGAAGTGGGCATCGGCCCCGATGCCGAGATCTTCACCAAATGCCAGCCGATGGCCGCGGTGGGAACCGGGATGGAGGCGGGGATCCATCCCGCCTCGGCATGGAACAACCCGGAGCCCGAAGTGGTGCTGGCGGTCGCCTCCACCGGCCGGATCGTCGGCGCCACCCTGGGCAACGATGTGAACCTGCGCGACGTGGAGGGGCGATCGGCGCTGCTGCTGGGCAAGGCGAAGGACAACAATGCTTCCTGCGCGATCGGGCCGTTTTTGCGCCTGTTCGATGCCGGATTCGGCCTGGACGCGATCCGCTCTACGACGGTGACGCTGGAGGTGGCGGGAACCGACGGGTTCCGGCTGTCGGGCAGCTCGGCGCTGGCGCGGATCAGCCGCGATCCGGCGGATCTGGTGGCGCAGATGCTGAACCCGCATCACCCGTATCCGGACGGGGCGGTGCTGTTCCTGGGCACGATGTTCGCGCCGATCCAGGACCGTGACGGGCCAGGGCAGGGATTCACCCATCACGCGGGGGATATCGTGACCATTGCGGCCCCCGGTCTGGGGCGGCTGGTGAACCGGATGGCCCCTACGGATGCCTGCGCGCCCTGGACGTTCGGGGTGGCGGCGCTGATGCGGAATCTGGCGGGACGGGGGTTGCTGGGCTGATCGCCCGCGTCAACCCTACCAGCGCCGCACGCACACCGCCCGCGTCCGCTACCGGAAGCGACCAGGCGATCCGTCGTGACGCCGTGCCGTCCGAGAGGTCGCACCCCTCGGGATCCACCCCCACCATCCGCCAAGCCCCGGCAACGCCGGCGATCGCGGCCAGCGCATCCGCGTGGTCCTGGTTGCAATGGGCGATGATCGCCGCCTCGGCCGCCACGATCGCCGCCGCGGCGGCCGGATCGGCACGCAGATCCGCCGCCCGCACCCGGAACGCGGCGGCGAAGCCGCCGACATACAGTGCCGCCTCGATCCGTAGTCGCCACAGATGGAAATCCGCGAAGCCGGCGTATTGGGCCGCATACGGGTGAACCGCCAGGAACCGGGCGCGCAACGCCGGATCGTCGGCGATCTCGGCCACGGCCGTCACGCTCACGCGCGGCGCGGTCTGCGGGTTC
>DAHWDR010000322.1:0-3710 GCA_027330745.1 Acetobacteraceae bacterium
GCGGCGGATGCGCTGATGGGCTCGGCTTATGGCGCGGCCGGGGAGCGTTGCATGGCGGTCTCGGTCGCGGTCGCCGTCGGGTCGGCCGGCGATGCGCTGCTGGACCGGCTGGAACCGCGCGTCCGCGCGCTCAAGATCGGCCCGGGCACGGACCCCGAGGCCGAGATGGGGCCGCTGGTCACCGCCGAGCACCGCGCCAAGGTCGCGGGCTATGTCGGCCAGGGCGTGGCCGAAGGTGCGCGGCTGGTGGTGGACGGGCGCGGGCTGAAACTCCAGGGCTACGAGCGTGGCTTCTTCCTCGGTGGCTGCCTGTTCGACCAGGTCGGCACCGACATGCGGATCTATCGCGACGAGATTTTCGGCCCCGTGCTGTCCGTGGTGCGCGCGCCCGACCTCGCAACCGCCACCGGCATGATTAACCGCCACGCCTATGGCAACGGCGTGGCGATCTTCACCGCCGATGGCGGTGCGGCGCGGGACTTCGCAACGCAGGCGCAGATCGGGATGATCGGGGTGAACGTGCCGATCCCGGTGCCGATGGCGTTCCACAGCTTCGGCGGCTGGAAATCGTCCCTGTTCGGGGACCATCACGTGTACGGGCCGGAGGGTGTGCGCTTCTACACGCGCTACAAGGCGGTCACGCAGCGCTGGCCCTCCGGCGGCCGGCGGGGGGCGGAGTTCGTGATGCCGACGCCGGGGCGGTAGGGCAGGGCGGCCCGGCACGCCCCATCAGGCGCGCCGCTGCTTCCCTTTCGCCAGATCCGGATCGCCCAGATAATCCGGCACCGCATACGCGGTCAGCTTAGGGATGCTGTGCAGGATCACCTGCGCGCCATGCGTCTCCACCCCGTACGCGCGCAAGGTGGCGAAGGCGCGCGATAGATTTTCCTGCCGGCACCCCAATTGCGCGGCCAGCAGCCCCTTCTCGAATGGCAGCCGGAACTCGGCCTTGCGTGCTTCCCGGTCCTCCACCTGGGTCAGCAGAAACGCCCCCAGCCGCTGCGCCGCCGTGCGCAGCTTCAGGTCCCGCACGTGCCGCACCATTCCGCGGATATCGCGCGAGACGGACCGCAACAGCGCGTTGGCCAGCACCGGTTCACGCTCGGCCAGTTTGCGCAGCGGCACCGCCTCCACTGCGATCAGCTGCGAATCGATCACGGCGTGCCCGGTCTGCAGATAGGGGAGGGCGGCGAACACCGACGCCATGACCAGATCCCCGATCGGGCGGATCACGTCCACGACCGCCGCCGACCCGTCCGGCATCGCCGAGGACAGCGCGATCAGCCCATCCAGCAGGAAATACAGCGCCACCGGCACGGTTCCCTGACGGAATAGTTCCGCGTTACGCTCGATCCCGATCAGTTGGCTGATGGAGTCGAGTTCCTCCAGCAGCGCGTCCGCCATGCGCGCGAATACCGGAATACCACGCAGTCGCTTCGCCCCTGGCTGCATCGGATGCTACCCTCCATACTCGATCATGACAGTTTTGCGCCATTCGGCCTTTGGTTCAAACCACGCCCGGGTAGATTTGCAATTTGTAATACCTCGCACAGAAAGGGACCTCCCATGAAAGCAATCGTCTGCGAAGCCTTCGGCGGCCCCGAGGTCCTGGCCTGGCGCGACGTCCCCAACCCGCCACCGCCCGGCCCGGGCGAGGTGCGGCTACGCCTGGCCGCGCGCGGCGTGCAGTATGTCGATGTGCTGATGGCCGCCGGCACCTACCAGTTCCGCCCCGAACCGCCGTTCATCCCGGGTTCGGAAGCCGCCGGCGAGGTCCTCGATATCGGCCCCGGCGTGACCCGCTTCCGCCCCGGCGACCCGGTCATGAGCCGCCACCGACTCGGCGCCTTCGCCGAACAGGCAACGCTGCCCGAAGCCGCTTGCGAGCCGGTGCCCGCCGGGCTGACCCTGGAGGAAGCCGGTGTGTTCCGCGCCGCCCACGCCACCGCCTACCACGCCCTGCTGCAGCGCGGGCGCCTGGCGGCGGGCGAGTGGGTGCTGATCCACGGCGCGGCGGGCGGGATCGGGATTGCGGCGATCCAGGTGGCGAAGCTGATGGGCGCGCGCGTGATCGCCACCGCCGGGACCGAGGCCAAGCGGGCCGCGTGCCTGGAGGAAGGCGCGGACCACGCCATCCCTTATGCCGACGGCTTCCTGGATGCGGTGAAGCGTCTGACCGGCGGACGCGGGGTGGATATCGTCTATGACCCGATCGGTGCCGCCGTTACTGACGAATCGCTGCGCTGCCTGGCCTGGGGCGGGCGGCTGCTGATCCTGGGCTTCCTGGGTGGCGGCCCCGCCAACATCCGCAGCAACTACCTGCTGATCAAGGGCATCGACGCGATCGGCGTGCGCATCGGCGGGCTGGCCGAGGCGAACCCGGCGCTGGCCGAAGCCAATGCCCGCGCGCTCGCTTCCCTGGCGGCCGAGGGCAAGCTGCGCCCACGCATCTCGCATCGGCTTCCGCTGGAACATGCCGCCGATGCGCTGCGCGCGGTGATGGCGCGCGAAGTGATCGGCAAGGCGGTGCTCGTGGGCTGACGTTACGGCCGCGGCAGCACCGCCGCCGGCACTGTCTTGGGCCGAAGCGTGACCAGGTAGGTCCGGTAACCCTCCACCCGCGTTCCCCCGCGCCTCCGCCACAGCACCCCAAGCGGGCGGATCGAGGCCCACGGCGCCGTGCGCGGCGGGCCGGCGCGGTGGAAGCTGCGCACCAGCAACCCGGTCCCCGCGCCCGGCCGCGGCAGATCGAAATACCGCCAGCGTGGCCCGACCCCCAGCACGGTCATCGCCGGGGGCAGGTGGAAGGCGAGCTCGCTCGCCACGTCGTAATCGGTGCCGGCTACGTAGCTTGCGCCGGCGGCTCGGGCCGCGGCCGTGGCCTGCCGCGCCAGCCGGGACCAGCCGGCCAGGCGGAACGCGGTGGGATCGCGCGCCGGCGGGATCGGCACGAACCCGGTGGCGGCCTGGGCATAGGTCAGCGCGGTCACCGCCAGTCCCAACGCTACGCCGGAGCCGATCAACCGCCGCCAGCGCCCCCTCAGCGCGGCAGCGGCCAGCGCGGCCCCCGGATACAGGATCGCCGGCCAGTTGCCTTGCACCCGCCCGGCGAAACAATGCTGCACGAACACAATCGCCGCCGGCAGGGTCATCGCCGCCAGCAACGCCGCGCCGATATCCTGCTCGCGCCAGGCGCGGCGCGTGGCCAGCACGATCCCGGCCACGAACAACACCGCGAGCAGCGGGCTTGCGAGCCCGGCCTGGGTCGCGACCAGTTCCAGGAGCAGCCGCGGCGCATGCGCCGGATGCCAATGCGCCAGGCGCCCCCCCTGGCGAAGAAAGCTGACCCAGGCGTGATCCTGGTTCCAGCGGATCACCGGCATCACCGCCTGCATCCCGAACAAAAGGCCCCAGTATGGCATCGGCGTCAGCCAGACCCGCCGCAGCGCCGGCACCCAGCAGAGCCACAGCGCACCCCCCAGCGCCAGGAAGGCGGCGGTGTATTTGCTGTCGAATCCGGCGCCGGCGGCGACGGCGGCCAGGACCAACCACCAGCCGTTGCGGTCGCGCGAGAACCCGGCCAGCGCCCACAGGCAAGCGACCCAGAAAAACAGCAGCGGCGTATCCGGTGTCATCACCACCGTGCCGACGCCGAACATCAGCGTGGCATTGAGCAGCAGCGCCGCCGTGATCCCCGCGCGCCGCCCGGG
>DAHWDR010000089.1:0-22255 GCA_027330745.1 Acetobacteraceae bacterium
CGGTGGCTGCGCAAGCTGACGGCGCAGCTGGCCCCGGCGCTGGCGCGAGCCGACGCCATTGCGGCCGGCGCGGCTGAGCGCCCGGCCATGATCCCTGGCGCGCCGCCCGAGGCCGTTGCGGACGCTATGCCGCTCGAGATCACCGCGGACACCAGGCAGGACACCAGTCAGGACACCAGTCAGGACCTTGGCCAGCCCGCCGCCCAGGACGGCGACCAATACCGCGCCCCGCCCGGCCCCGCCGTGCCGGCCGCGCCGGCCGATCAGGCTTTGTCGCAAGACGGGTCCCCGGCCGCCCTCCCCACGGCACAAGCCCGCGATGACGGCCCTGGGGGCGCGTGCGCCACCCCGGATGAACCGGTCGCACCTGCGACCCGTGATGGGCGCCGCGGTACCCCCGCCCCATATCCCGCCGCCTCCGCGCCCGCCGTCGCGGCGCGCCGCTCTGCCGTTCCGGCCGCGCACAGGCCCCCCGACTTTCAAAAGGCACCTGGCGCGATGGGAATTCGCGCGCGCTAATCGTTACGGCACCAGAACAAAACGCAAACCCGAGCGGCCCCCACGCGGCAAATCCGCCCGTCCCGAGCCCCAGTTTGTCACACATGCCAAGCGCGCTCGCCAAGCGCACGGCCCAGGACATCCCGGCCACTCCCCTCCACCCCATCGTCCCGCGCCGGGCCGGGTGCGATAGGCCAAATCCCCCCGCCGCCCTATCCTGCCCGCCATGTTCGGGAAGGACCCCAGGATGACCGCAGGAATAGCCGCCGCCGGCCTAGACCGCCTCTCCGCCGCGTTGGAAGCCCGGGTCGCGTCCGGCCATATCCCCGGCGCCGTGGCGCTGATCGTCCATCGCGGCCAGGTGGCGTATCATCGGGCGTTCGGGCGGCGCGATCCCGCCACCGCCGCGCCGATGCCCATGGATGCCGTGTTCCGCATCTACTCGATGACCAAGCCGATCGTTTCGATCGCCGCGATGATGCTGTGGGAAGAAGGCCGCTTCCTGCTCTCCGACCCCGTCGCCCGCTTCATCCCCGCCTTCGCCGCCACCCGGCTGGCCTCCGGCGCGGTCCCCGGGCGGGCGATGACGATGCAGGACCTGCTGCGCCATACCTCGGGCCTGACCTATGAATTCCGCGGCTCCGGCCCGGTCCAGCAGGCCTACATCGCCGCCCGCGTGGCGCGGCGCAACCAGACCAACGAGGATCAGGCCGCGGCCCTGGCCGCGCTGCCGCTGCTGCACGCGCCGGGCACGCATTGGGAATATAGCCGGTCCACCGACGTGCTGGGGCGCGTGATCGAGGTGATCGCGGGCGAGGGGCTGGGCGCGTTCCTCGCGCGCCGGGTGCTCACCCCGCTCGGGATGCGCGATAGCGGGTTTTCCGTCCCCGCCGCCGCGCAGGACCGCCTGGCCGAGGCCTTCGCCACCGATCCCGACACCGGGACCGCGGTCGCGCTGCTGGAGGTGCGCGAGCCGCCGCGCTACGAATCCGGCGGCGGCGGCATGGTCGGCACCGCCGCCGATTACGGCCGCTTCCTGACCCTGCTGCTGGGCGGCGGCACGTTCGAAGGTCAGCGCCTGCTGGGGCGCAAGACATTGGACCTGATGACCGCGGATCACCTGGGCGGCCTGCCGGCGGCGGCCGATCTGGTGCCGCCGGGCCATGGGTTCGGGCTGGGCTTCGCGGTGCGGCTGGCGCCCGGGCTGGCGCCGTTCCCCGGCTCGGTCGGGTCGTATTTCTGGGGCGGGCTGGCGGGAACCACGTTCTGGGTGGACCCGGCCGAGCACCTGGCCGCGGTGCTGATGATCCAGGCACCTGGCCAGCGGGAGGTCTATCGGGTGCTGTTCCGCGATCTGGTCTACGCGGCGCTGGCATAGGGCAGGGGGCACCACAAGACGGCGCGCCACGCCGGTTGCCCCCCCGGCCGCGCGCCGTTATGTCTCCGCCGCCCGTTCCCTAGCCGGACCAGCTGTTGCCCATGGCGCGTATCGTGATGAAATTCGGCGGCACCTCGGTTGCCGACCTCGACCGCATCCGCGCCGTCGCGCGGCGGGTGCAGCGCGCGCATGACGCCGGCGACCAGGTGGCCGTGGTGGTCTCCGCCATGGCCGGAACCACCAACCAACTGGTGGCCTGGTGCCAGGCGCTGTCGCCGCTGCACGACGCGCGCGAATATGACACCGTGGTCGCCACCGGCGAGCAGGTCACCACCGGCCTGTTGGCGATCGCGTTGCAGGAACTCGGCGTGGAAGCACGGTCCTGGCAGGGCTGGCAGCTGCCGATCCGCACCGACAATGCCCATGGCAAGGCGCGCATCGCCGCGATCGAAGGCGCCGAGCTGATCCGGCGGATGGAGGCGGGGCAGGTCGCGGTGGTGGCGGGATTCCAGGGGATCGCGCCGACCGGGCGCACCACCACGCTGGGACGCGGTGGCTCGGACACCTCCGCCGTCGCGCTGGCCGCCGCGCTGCGCGCCGATCGCTGCGATATCTACACCGATGTGGACGGCATCTACACCACCGATCCGCGGATCGTGCCGAAAGCGCGCAAGCTGGCGCGGATCAGCTATGAGGAAATGCTGGAACTGGCCTCGGTAGGGGCGAAGGTGCTGCAAACCCGCAGCGTGGAACTGGCGATGAACGAGCATGTCCGGGTGCGCGTGCTGTCCAGTTTCCTGGAGGCCCCCGATGACGGCACCGCCGGAACCCTGGTGGTCGATGAGGAAGAAATCGTGGAAAAAGAGACCGTCTCCGGCATCGCCTATTCGCGCGACGACGCGAAGGTCACCTTGCGGCGGGTGCCGGATCGCCCCGGGATCGCCGCCGGCGTGTTCGGCGCGCTGGCCGGACAGGCGATCAATGTCGATATGATCGTGCAGAACACCTCGGCCGACGGCACCACCGATCTCACCTTCACCGTGGGCAAGGCGGATCTGGCGCGCGCCCAGGCAGCCCTTGCCGAGATGGCGCCGCGGATCGGTTTCGAGAACGTGATCACCGATCCGGACGTGGCCAAGATCAGCGTGGTCGGTGTGGGCATGCGCAGCCATGCCGGCGTCGCCAGCACCATGTTCCGCGCGCTGGCCGACAAGGCGATCAATATCGAGGTGATCTCCACCAGCGAAATCAAGGTCAGCGTGCTGATCGCCGCGGAATACACCGAACTGGCGGTGCGCGCGCTGCATACCGCGTATGGCCTCGATGCCAGCTGATCTGGATCGCCTATGGGCGCGGGGCCGCGCGTTTCTCGGCTGCGAACTGCCGATTCTGGGCGGGGCCATGAGCTGGGTGAGCGAACGCCATCTGGTCTCGGCCATTTCCAACGCCGGCGGCTTCGGCGTGGTCGCGTGCGGGGCAATGACGCCCGCGCTGCTGGAAGCCGAGATCGCGGCGACCCAGGCGCTGACCACGCGCCCGTTCGGCGTGAACCTGATCACCATGCATCCGCAGCTCGACGATCTGGTCCGCGTCTGCCTGGCCGCGCGCGTCGGCCATGTGGTGCTGGCCGGCGGGATTCCGCCCGGGGCCGCGGTGCGCGCGGTGAAGGACGGCGGTGCGCGGCTGATCGCCTTCGCCCCCGCGCTGGTGCTGGCGAAACGTCTGGTCCGGTCCGGCGCGGATGCGATTGTGATCGAGGGATCGGAGGCGGGGGGGCATATCGGCCCGGTCTCGCTCAACGTGCTGGCGCAGGAGATTTTGCCCAGCCTGCGCGATGTGCCGGTGTTCGTCGCCGGCGGCCTCGGCCGTGGCGAGGCGATCCTGGCGTATCTGGAAATGGGCGCCTCCGGCGCCCAGCTTGGCACAAGGTTCGCCGCTGCCGAGGAATCGATCGCGCATGCGAATTTCAAACGGGTGTTCCTGCGCGCCAATGCCCGCGACGCGCTGCCCTCGGTGCAGCTCGACGCGCGGTTTCCGGTGATCCCGGTGCGCGGCCTGGTGAATGCCGGGACGGAACGGTTCCTGGTCCATCAGGCCGACGTGATCCGCCGCTTCCTGGCCGGCGAACTGGCAAAAGACGCGGCCCAGCTTGAAATCGAGCATTTCTGGGCCGGTGCGCTGCGGCGCGCGGTGATCGAGGGTGACGTGGATAACGGCTCGGTCATGGCCGGCCAGTC
Source organism: Acetobacteraceae bacterium (assembly GCA_027330745.1). Taxonomy (GTDB): domain Bacteria; phylum Pseudomonadota; class Alphaproteobacteria; order Acetobacterales; family Acetobacteraceae; genus JAJZVS01. The sequence goes on from DAHWDR010000089.1 coordinate 4,114, forward strand.
GGTCGGCATGGTCGATAAGATCATGCCGGTTGCCGCAATCCTGCAGGAACTGGTGGATCAGATGCGCGCGGCGCTGGCCGCGCGGGGGTGATGGCGGACCCCGCCCCGCCGCGTCGCCTGCTGGCCCGGCTGCGCGATCTGATGGCGCGCGGCGCGGCGCCCTTGTCCGCGGTCGCGCATCTGGTGGCCGCCGAAATGGTGGCCGAAGTCGCCTCGGTTTACGTCTCGCGTCCCGGCGACATCCTGGAACTGGCCGCAACCGAGGGGTTGAATACCAGTGCGGTCGGTCAGACGCGGTTGCGTGTGGGCGAGGGCATTGTCGGGCTGTGCGCCGCCGCCGGGGCGGTGATGAACCTGCCGGACGCGCAGAACCATCCCGGCTTCGCCTACCGTCCGGAAACCGGGGAGGAACCCTACGCCTCGATGCTGGCGGTGCCGGTCCGCCGCGCCGGACGCATCCTGGGGGTGCTGGCGGTGCAGAATCGCGCGCCGCGCCACTACAGCGCCCAGGAGGTCGAGGAAGCCGAGACGGTGGCCATGCTGCTCGCCGAATTGCTGGCGCAGGGCGGCGCGGCGGCGACGGCGCCCGAAGGGGTGGGCGCCTCCATGCCGCGGGTGTTCTCGGGTCTGTCGCTGGCGCCCGGGATTTTGCTCGGCCCGATCGTGCTGACCGGCGGGTTCCGCCTGACCGGCCCGATTCTGACCGATGCACCGGAGGCCGAGATTGCGCGGCTGGAGGCCGCCGCCACCCGCATGCGCCGTCAGTTGGACGAGATGCTGGGCGACAGCCGCGTGGGCGAGGATGGCGGCGCCTCCCGCGACGTGCTGGAAGCCTATCGGCTGGTGGCCGAGGATGCCGGCTGGCTGCGCCGTGTCGCCGAGGTGATCCGCACCGGGCTGGCGGCCGAGGCCGCCGTGCAGCGGGTCGCGGCCGAGCTGCACGAACGGATGCGGCGGATCGCGGACCCCTATCTGCGCGAGCGGCTGGCGGACGTGGAGGACCTGGCCGGGCGGCTGCTGGGCGAGCTTGCCGGCGTCTCGGCCCCGGCGGTGCCGCCGGGCGCCATCTTGATAACCCGCCGCCTGGGGCCGGCCGAGCTGCTGGACTGGCACGCGCGCGGCATCGGCGGCGTGGTGATCGAGGAAGCCAGCCCCGCCGGCCATGCCGCGATTCTGGCGCGCGCGCTGGGTCTGCCCGCGCTGGGCGGCGTGCGCGGGGTCATGGTGGCGGCGAATGCGGGTGAGGACGCGGTGCTGGACGCCGATAGCGCCAGCCTGATCCTGCGCCCCGAGGAGGATGTCCGCCGCGTCTGCCTGCGCGCGATCGAGACTCGCGCGGCGCTCCTGGAGAGTCAGGCGTCGTTGCGCGGGCGCGTCGCGGCGACCGCGGACGGGACCCGCGTGCGGCTGCTGCTGAATGTCGGCCTGGCGCTGGAACTGGATCAGCTGGAGCGCACCGGAGCCGATGGGATCGGCCTGATGCGCACCGAGATCGCCATGCTGGCGCGCGGGTCCATCCCCGACACCGCCGGCCAGGCCGCGTTCTATGCGCGCGTGATGGACGCGGCCGGCGACAAGCCGGTGGTGTTCCGCACGCTGGATCTCGGTTCCGACAAGCTGCTGCCGGGGGACGAGGCGCCGGAGGAAGCCAATCCGGCGATGGGTTGGCGCAGCTTGCGGGTGGGCCTCGATCGTCCGGCGGTGCTGCGCCGGCAACTGCGCGCGCTGCTGCTGGCCGCCGGCGGGCGTCCGCTTTCCATCATGTTCCCGATGGTCGCGACCGTCGCCGAGTTCCGCGCCGCAAAGGCGCTGCTGGTGGCCGAGGCACGGCGGATTCGCCCCGCGCCGGAACAGCTGATGGTGGGCACCATGCTGGAAGTCCCCGCGCTGGCCTATCAGCTGGGCCCGCTGCTGGAGGAAGCCGATTTCCTTTCGATCGGCTCGAACGATCTGTTGCAATTTTTCTTTGCCGCCGATCGCGGCTCCCCGGCGCTCGCGGCGCGCTACGATCTGCTGTCCCCGCCGGTGTTCGATCTGCTGGACCAGATCCTGGCGGCGGCGCGGGCGGCGCGCGGCGGGCAGGGGGTGGGCGTGTCGCTGTGCGGGGAGGCGGCGGGACGGCCGTTGGAGGCGATGGTGCTGGTGGGACTGGGACTGACCACCTTGTCGATGCCGGCCTCCGGCCTTCCGGCCGTGAAGGCGTTGCTGGCGGGGGTGGACCTGCCGGCGCTGCGCGACCTGCTGGCGGCATTGCGGCGCCAGGCCGCGGGCGCGGCCAGCCTGCGCGAACCGATCCAGGGTTGGGCACGCGAGCGCGGGCTGCTCCCCGCTTGATCCGGCCTCTTGATCGGGCCTCTTGATCGGGCGCGGCAATCGGCGTTGATGACGCCGCCTGCGCGCCACGATGCGGAGTATCGGGTGCGGCAGGCGGGAGCACGGCGAATGGCGCAAGGCGATGACCAACAAGGGCGTCCGGGGTCTTCCTCGGGCGGCGGCGGCCCGTGGGGGTCCGGCGGGGGCAGCGTGCCGCCGGGCGGCGGGGGGCGCGCCGGTCCTCCGCCCGGCGGCCCGTTCGGCGGCCCCTGGGGTACCGGGGGGGGTCCTGGCGGTGGTCCTGGCGGCGGTCGACGTCGCCCGCCCACGCCGCCCGATCTGGCCGGATTGATCGCCCGGGTTCAGGCCTTCCTGCGCGGGCATCGCCCCGGTGGCGCCGGCATGAGGCCGCGGATGGTGTTGCTGGGGCTGCTGGGCGTGGCTGCGCTGTGGCTCGCCAGCGGGTTCTACGTGGTCCAGCCCGACGAACTCGGTGTGGTGCTGCGCTTCGGCGCGTTTGTCGGCAGCACGCCCCCGGGCCTGAACTACCATCTGCCGTGGCCGGTCGAGACGGTGCTGTTGCCGCCGGTGACGCGGATCAATCGCACCGATGTGGGCTTCATCGCCAACAGTCCCGAGACCGGCGGGCCGGTTCAGGTGGCCGCCGAGAGCCATCTGCTGACCGGCGACGAGAACATCGTCGCCGTCAACGCCACCGTATTCTGGCGCATCCGCGATCCGAAGGAGTATCTGTTCCATGTCCGCGACCCGGCGCAGCTGGTGAAGCAGGTGACGGAAAGCAGCCTGCGCGAGGTGATCGGGCTGATGTCGCTGGATCCGGTCCTGACCTCGGGTCGCGCGCAGATCGAGCAGGCGGTGCTGGAAAACACCCAGAACCGGCTGCACAGCTATCACGCCGGGATCGCGGTGACCGAGGTGCAGTTGCAGCGGGTCGATCCGCCGGTCCAAGTGCTGCCGGCGTTCCGCGACGTCCAGGCGGCGCGCGAGGATGCGCGGCGCGCGGTCAATCAGGCCGAATCGTACCGCAATAACATCGTCCCCCGCGCCCGCGGCCAGGCGGCGCAGGTGGTCCTGGTCGCGCAGGGCGCGAAGGCGGCGCTGATCGCGCGGGCCACCGGTGCTGCCAAGCGCTTCGACAGCGTCGAGGCGGCGTATCGCGCCGCGCGCGCCGTGACCCTGGAGCGCATCTACATCGAAACCATGGAGCGGGTCATGGATCGCGCCTCCACCCTGGTGGTGGGCGACGGGCTGCATGGCGTGCTGCCGATGCTGCCTCTGAACGGGTCCCCCGCCGCGTCCCGGACGCCAGGAGCTGCGAAATGAGCCGCCTTATGTTGATCGCTATCGCGCTGGCGGTGGTGGCGCTGATCGTCATCTCCGGCAGCGTCTATACCGTGAGCCAGACGCAGGAGGCGCTGATCACCGAGTTCGGCAAGCCGATCGCGGTGGTCGACCAGCCCGGACTGCATTTCAAGACGCCGTTCGTGCAGACCGTGATCCTGTTCGACAAGCGGTTGCAAATGGACCGCTTCCCCGCCGAGGAGACGATCCTGGGCGACCAGAAGCGGCTGATCGTCGATGGCTTCGTCGAGTACCGGATCGTCAATCCGCTGACCTATTATCAAACCGTCGGCCCCGATCCGCAGGCGATCCTGCAACGGCTGGACGCGGTGGTCTCGGCATCGATGCGCAACGTGCTGGCCTCGATCAGCCTGGTGTCGGTGCTCAGCTCGCAACGCACCCATGTGCTCGGGCAGATCATTGCCCAGGTGCGTCAGGCGACGCGCAGCTTCGGCGTGTCGGTGGCCGATGTGCGCATCAGCCGCACCAGCCTGCCGGTGCAGAACACGGATGCAGTGTTGGCGCGGATGCGATCGGAACGCGAGCGGGTGGCGGCGGAACTGCGCGCCAAGGGGGCGGAAGCGGCGCAGAAGATCACCGCCGGCGCGGAACGCCAGCGCACGGTGCTGGTGGCCAACGCCAACGCCACCGCCGCGGCGCTGCGCGGCGAGGGCGAGGCGCAATCGATTGCGATCTACGCGAAAGCGGTGGACCAGGACCCGCATTTCTACCGTGTCTGGCGCACGCTGGAGGCGTATCGCCAGGGCCTGGCGCGACCGTCCAACCGGCTGGTTCTGTCACCCGATAATCCGTTCCTGAGCTATTTGCGGACCGCGCCCGGCATCGCCGCTGTCCCGGCCAACGGGCACGCTCCGTGAGCGCCGCCCCCACCGCCGAGACGCTGCGCGCCGCCCTCCGCGGCATTCGCGATCCGGATGGGCGTGCGCTGCCCGATTCGGGACGGATCGAGGCGATCGAGGTCCGCGGCGGTCTGGTGCATGTGGCGCTGCTGACCGATCGGGCGCAGGCCGCGGCCATGGAGCCGGTGCGGCGCGAGGTGGAGCGGGTGCTGGCCGCGCAGCCGGGTGTCACCAACGCGACCGCCGTGCTGACCGCGCATAAAGCCGCCGCGGCGCCGGCTCCCGGGCATACCCCTGGGCATACCCCTGGGCACGCCCCTGGGCATGGCGCGGGGAAAACCGCGCTGTTGTTGCCGCAGGTCGGCGCGATCGTGGCGGTGGCGTCCGGCAAGGGTGGCGTTGGGAAATCCACCGTGGCGGTCAACCTGGCGATCTCGTTGGCGCGCTCCGGGTTGCGCGTGGGGCTGCTGGATGCCGATATCTACGGCCCGTCCTTGCCGCGGATGTTGGGCCTGAAGCGCAAGCCGGAGGTGCGCGGGGAGAAGCTGCTGCCGATCGCGGCCTGGGGCCTGACCTGCATGTCGATCGGCTTCCTGGTCGAAGAAGAAACGCCGATGATCTGGCGCGGTCCGATGGTGATGGGCGCGCTGGAACAGATGATGGGCCAGGTGGAATGGGGCGCGCTGGACGTGCTGGTGGTGGACATGCCGCCGGGCACCGGGGACGCGCAACTGACCATGGCGCAGCGGGTGAAGCTGGCCGGGGCCGTGATCGTGTCCACGCCGCAGGACATCGCGCTGATCGACGCGCGGCGCGGGGTACGCATGTTCGAGAAGGTGGGCGTGCCGGTCCTCGGCATCGTCGAGAACATGAGCTTCTTCTGCTGCCCGAACTGCGGCCACCGGGCGGAGATTTTCGGCCATGGCGGCGCGCGCGCGGAAGCGGCGCGATTGGGTGCGCCGTTCCTGGGCGAGATCCCGCTGCTGCTGGAAATCCGCACCGGCTCGGACGCCGGAACCCCGGTCGCGGCCGAAGCGCCGGACAGTCCCGCGGGCCAGGCCTTCGCCGCGGTGGCGGCCGCGGTGCGCGCGCGGCTGGCCGGCGCACCGGCCGGACCGCGGATCGTGATCGAATAAGCGATGCGGGATGCCAATGCGCCTCCCCCGTCTTGGCCGGACCTGACCTGGCCGGCCACCCGAGACGCCGCCCGCTAGGTGCGCGCCCGCCCGCCCGGCGAGGCGGGCGCGGGCCCGGCCATGACGACAACGCGCCCTATCAGAAGGAGAGTTTCATGGCGATCATGCCTGGCTTCACGCTGACCGATATCGAAACCAGTGGCGCGCGCATCCGCCTGCGCCATGGCGGCTCCGGCCCGCCGCTGCTGTTGCTGCACGGCAACCCGCTGACCAACGCCGCCTGGCACAAAGTGGCGCCGCGGCTGGCCGAGCGGTTCCACGTGGTCGCGGCGGATCTGCGCGGCTACGGCGATAGTTCGGCGCCGGAAGAACTGCCGGATCATTCCAACTACTCGTTCCGCGCCATGGCGCAGGACCAGGTGGAGGTGATGGCGGCGCTGGGGTTCCCACAATTCTTCGCCGCCGGGCATGATCGCGGCGCGCGGACGGTGCACCGGATGTGCCTCGATCATCCCGACAAGGTGCTGCGCGCGGCGGTTCTGGACATCGTGCCGACCCTGGATAACTGGGCGGCGATGGACAAGGACGGCGCGATCGCCGGCTGGCACTGGCCGTTCATGGCGCAGCCGGCGGATTTTCCGGAACGCATGATGGGCGGCGTGCCGGCCGATTGGTACATGCGCAAGAAGCTGCTGAAGCTGACCGACGACCTGAACCACATCCCGCCCGAGGTGTGGGACGAATATGTCCGCTGCTTCAACGAGAAGACGATCCGCGGATCGTGCGGCGATTACCGCGCCGCTGCCACGATCGACTGCGATCTGGACACCGCCGATCTCGGCCGCAAGCTGGCGATGCCGCTGCTGGTGCTGTGGGGCGCGCGCAGCCGGGTGGGCAAGCGTTTTGCCGACCCACTGGCGATCTGGCGGCACCGCGCCGAGGACCTGCGCGGCGAAGCGCTGCCGTCCGGGCATTATGTGAACGAGGAAGCGCCCGAGCAGGTGCTGGACTGGTTCCTTCGCTTCTTCGGCTGAATTATCGCGCGCGGCGGAAATGCGCCGCCAGCCGCGCTACCGCCTCGTCCAGGACGTGTTCCCGCTTGCAGAAGGCGAAGCGGGCGTAGCCGCGCGGCGGGTCCGGAGCGTCGTAGAACGCGGTCACGGGCACGGCGGCTACGCGGGCATGTTGGGTGATGTCGCGGCAGAACGCCACGTCATCGCCGGCGAAGCCCAGGGGGGCGAAGCCGGCGGTAATGAAATAGCTGCCATGGCAGGGCAGGACCTCCATCCCGAGTGCGCGCAGCCCGGCGCCCAGGCGATCGCGCCTGGCTTGCAGGCTGGCGGCGAGACCCTGGAAATAGGCCGCGTCCTTGGCCAGTCCCAGCGCCACCGCGCGTTGCAGGTTGGGCGGCGTGGCGAAGGTCAGGTTCTGATGCGCCTTCGCCACGACCGGGGCGAGCCCGGCCGGTGCCGTGACGTACCCCACCTTCCAACCGGTCAGCGAAAACGTCTTGCCGGCCGAGCCGATCCGCAGCGCGCGGTCGGCCATGCCGGGCAGGCTCATCAGCGGGATATGGCGGTGGCCGTCGAAGATCAGATGTTCATAGACCTCGTCGCAGATGGCGTAGGCGTCGTGGCGGATCAGCAGCGCGGCGATGATGCCGAGTTCAGCGTCTGAGAACACTTTGCCGGTGGGGTTCATCGGCGAATTGAACAGGATCGCCTTGGTGCGTGGGCCGAAGGCGGCGGTCAGGGTGGCAACCGGCAGCGCCCAGTCGGGCGGCGACAGGCGCACCAGGCGCGGGATCGCGCCCAGCGCGCGGATCATCGGCAGATACGTGTCGTATAGCGGTTCGAACAGCACGATCTCGTCGCCCGGGTCCAGCACCGCCATCAGGCAGGCGGCCAGGGCCTCGGTGGCGCCGGAGGTCACCACCACCTGATCCGATGTCACCGGCAGGTCGTGGAAGCGGCGGTCATGGGCGGCGACGGCCGCGCGCAACTCCGGCACCCCCGGCATCGGCGGGTATTGATTGCGGTGGTCCAGCAGCGCGTCGGCGGCAGCCTGGACGATGTCGGCGGGGCCTTCGGTGTCGGGGAAGCCCTGACCGAGATTGATCGCGTCATGTTCGGTGGCCAGCGCCGACATCACGGTGAAGATGGTGGTGCCGAGGGCGGCAAGCCGGGCATTGACGGGTTTCACGCGGGCGGTTCCTCCGCTGCGGCCCGTAACGGCCCCGGCGCGGGCGGTCAACAACCTGCTCGGATTATGGGCAAGGAGGCTGGTCCGCGCCCAGGGTCTGGGCTAAGCACGCCGGACGGGCGCCGGGCAGCGGGACGCCGCCGGGCCGACACGGTGTTGGCACGGAACGTGCAACGTATAGGGGCGTGAGGCCATGAAGAAGATCGAGGCCGTCATCAAGCCGTTCAAGCTGGACGAGGTGAAGGAGGCGCTGCACGAGGTAGGCTTGCAGGGCATCACGGTGGTGGAAGCGAAGGGGTTCGGGCGGCAAAAGGGCCATACCGAGCTGTATCGCGGCGCCGAATACGTGGTGGATTTCCTGCCCAAGGTGAAGATCGAAGTGGTGTGCGAGGACGGCCTGGTCGAACGCGCGGTGGAGGCGATCATCAGCGCCGCCCGTACCGGACGGATCGGCGATGGCAAGATTTTCATCACCACGGTCGAGGAGGTCATCCGGATCCGTACCGGCGAGCGCGGCGAAGCCGCGGTCTGAGGTTCGGCTCCGGACCTGATCGGAGTACCCCGGTGCCGCCCGGCGTCGGCGGTCAAGTGCAACCAGGTTTTTGAGGAACATCAGGTATGGCGAAGCGGGCTGGCAGCGGCGAGAGCGATGCCGTGGGCAAGGTGATGGAGATGCTCAAGGAGCACTCCGTGGAATATGTGGACCTGCGGTTCACCGACCCGCGCGGCAAGTGGCAGCACACCGCGCAGCACGTCTCCACGATCGAGGAGGAGACGTTCAAGGACGGGATCATGTTCGACGGTTCGTCGATCGCCGGCTGGAAGGCGATCAACGAGTCCGACATGATCCTGATGCCCGATCCCGAGACGGCCTGCATGGACCCGTTCGCGGCCAAGCCGAGCCTGGTGCTGATCTGCGACATCGTCGAACCGTCCACCGGCCAGGCCTATAACCGCGACCCGCGCTCCACGGCGAAGAAGGCCGAGGCTTATGTGAAATCCTCGGGCATCGGCGATTCGGTGTTCTTCGGCCCCGAGGCCGAGTTCTTCATCTTCGACAGCGTGAAGTTCGGCACCGGCGGCAATTACGGCATGTTCCAGTTGGACAGCCAGGAAGGCCCGCAGGCCTCGGTGAAGGATTATCCGGAAGGCAACATGGGACACCGTCCGTCGATCAAGGGCGGGTATTTCCCGGTCCCGCCGGTCGATGCCGACAGCGACCTGCGCGCCGAGATGCTGTCCACCATGGGCGAGATGGGTGTGGTGATCGAGAAGCACCACCACGAGGTGGCGCAAAGCCAGCACGAGCTCGGCATGAAGTTCGGCCCGATGGTGAAGATGGCCGACCATCTGCAGATCTACAAGTATTGCATCCACAACGTCGCGCACAGCTACGGCAAGACCGCGACCTTCATGCCGAAGCCGATCTATGGCGATAACGGCTCGGGGATGCATTGCCACCAGTCGATCTGGAAGGCGGGCAAGCCGCTGTTCGCCGGCAACGGCTATGCCGATCTGTCGGAAATGGCGCTGTATTACATCGGCGGCATCATCAAGCACGCCAAGGCGCTGAACGCCTTCACCAACCCGGCGACCAACAGCTACAAGCGGCTGATTCCGGGTTTCGAGGCGCCGGTGCTGCTCGCCTATTCGGCGCGCAATCGCTCGGCTTCCTGCCGCATCCCCTACGCGACCAGCCCCAAGGCCAAGCGCGTGGAGGTGCGGTTCCCGGATGCGGCGGCCAATCCGTATCTCGCGTTCAGCGCGATGCTGATGGCGGGGCTGGATGGGATCAAGAACAAGATCCATCCCGGCGATCCGATGGACAAGGACCTGTACGACCTGCCCCCGGAAGAACTGAAGGGTATCCCGACCGTGTGCGGCAGCCTGCGCGAGGCGATCGGCGCGCTGGAAGCCGATCACGCCTTCCTGCTGGCCGGCGATGTGTTCAGCAAGGACCAGATCGAAAGCTATATCGACCTGAAATGGACCGAGGTGTTCCGCTTCGAGCACACGCCGCACCCGGTCGAGTTCGAGATGTACTACTCGGTCTGATCCGCCTTCCGCGGATCGTCTGCCGCAGCGCCCCGCCATCCGAAAGGATGGCGGGGCGTTCTGCGTTCGGGACCGGATTGCGGTTAGGCAATGTGCCCAGGATTGCGGCAGATCGGGACGCGCAGCGCATGGCATCCCGCGCCATAGCCGGTGCGGCATGGTGGCACGGTTCTTGAGTGACACTCCGTCGCTACGCCACCCCAGGACAGGGCACCGACATGAAGTTAATCATGGCCATCATCAAGCCGTTCAAGCTGGACGACGTACGCGAGGCACTGACCCCGCTTGGCGTTCAGGGCCTTACCGTCTCCGAAGTGAAGGGATTCGGGCGGCAGAAGGGCCAGACCGAAATCTACCGCGGCGCGGAATACCACGTGAATTTCCTGCCCAAAGTGAAGATCGAAGTTGCGGTCTCCGCCGACCTTGCCGAACAGGTGGTCGAGGCGATCGTGAAGTCTGCCCACACCGGCAAGATCGGCGACGGCAAGATCTTCGTCATGGACATCGATCGCGCCGTGCGGATCCGCACCGGCGAGACCGATGCCGCGGCACTGTAATTCCCAGCTCGATAAAACCAAGGAACCTGAGAAAATGAAACTATCCCGCCTCGCCTGGGGAGCCGCCGGCGTCGTGCCGGCGCTGTTGGCCGCGGTCCCGGCCTTCGCCGCGGCGCCACCGCCGGTGCCGAAACTGGATACCGGCGACACGTCCTGGATGCTGGCGTCCACCGCGCTGGTCCTGATGATGACCATCCCAGGCCTTGCGCTGTTCTATGCCGGCATGGTGCGCAAAAAGAACATCCTTGCCACCATGATGCAGTCCTTCGTGATCTGCTGCCTGGTGACCATCACCTGGTGCGTCGCCGGGTATTCGCTCGCGTTCACCAACGGCAATCCCTACATCGGCGACTTCTCCCGTTTCATGCTGTGGGGGATGGAGAAGAACTGGGACAAGGCGTTCCTGCTCGGCGGGTCGATCCCGCAGACGATCCCTGAATCCGTCTACATGATGTTCCAGATGACGTTCGCGATCATCACCCCGGCGCTGATCGCGGGTGCGTTCGCGGATCGGATGAAGTTCAGCGCGCTGTGCATCTTCATGACGCTCTGGTCGCTGCTGGTCTATTCGCCGATCGCGCATTGGGTCTGGAGTTCGGACGGCTGGCTGGGCGCGGGCGTGTTCGGGTTGCCCGGCGCGGCGGATTTCGCCGGCGGCACGGTGGTGCATATCAATGCCGGGATCGCCGGCCTCGTCTGCTGCCTGGTGATGGGCAAGCGCGTCGGCTACGGCCAGGACAACATGGCGCCGTTTAACGTATCGTATGCCGTGATCGGCGCGTCCTTGCTGTGGGTCGGCTGGTTCGGGTTCAACGCCGGGTCCGCGGTCGGGGCCAATGGCCGCGCCGGTATGGCGATGGCGGTGACGCAGATCGCGACGGCGGCCGCGGCGCTGGCCTGGATGTTCGCGGAATGGGCGAGCAAGGGCAAGCCATCCGTCCTGGGTGCCGCCTCCGGCGCCGTCGCGGGGCTGGTGGCGATTACGCCCGCGTCCGGCTTCGTGCTGCCTGGTGCCTCGATCATCATCGGCATCGCCGCCGGCGTGATCTGCTTCTGGTCGGCAACCAGCCTCAAGCATCTGCTGGGCTACGACGACAGTCTGGACACGTTCGGCGTGCACGGCGTGGGCGGGATCGTCGGCGCCTTGCTGACCGGCGTGTTTGCCTACGGTCCGCTGTCGGGAGGCGCCAACAAGGGCGGCCTGCCGCAGTTCGAATCCCAGGTGATCGCGGTGTGCGTGACCCTGATCTACAGCGGCGTGATGAGCTTCATTCTGCTGATGGTCACCAAGGCGCTGGTGGGTTTGCGCGTCGATCAGGAGGAGGAGCGCGAGGGTCTCGATCTCGTGCTGCATGGAGAACAGATTTTCTGATCCTGCCCGGAACGGGGCGCCCGCGATCGGGCGCCCCGCTTGCCCGAACCGCCAGTCGGCTCGGGTTGTGACAAGAACAAAGCGAAGGAGAACGGATATGACTCAGGGGAACAGACTGCGATCCGGCGCGTTGCGTGCGATGCTCGGTGCCGGTACTGCGCTTTCGGCGGTGGCGTTTGCGGCGATCCCGGCGGCGCATGCGTTGACGGCACCGACACCGGTCACGATCGATACCGGTACCTTCCTTGGCAAGCTGAGCCTCAGCGGCGGCGCGGATGGCTACGGCTACGCGCTGACCGGCGTGGGCAACTCCGGTGACGGCTACGGCCTGCTCGGCACCGGTAAATCAGCCGGGGTCAACTTCCTGAACGGACTGATCCAGCTGCAGAAGACCGATGGCCTGGTGCAGTTCACGCTGCTGGCCGGGGCGAATAACTCGTGGGTGCTGGGCTACAAGCCGGGCGGAACCTCGGTGCAGACGTTCCAGACCGGGCCGTTTCGGGCCGCCTATATCACCATCGCGCCGACCGCCAGCTTCAATATCTCGGCCGGGCACGTGAACTCGCTGGAGGGCTATGAGTCCGGGGTGGACTGGCAGAATACCAGCATGCTGACCACCGACATCTTCGAGGTGCAGAACTCGAACAGCATGGGTGTCTCGGCCAGCTACACGCTGGGTCCGGTTGCCGCAACCGTGACCTTCGGCGATGGATTCGATACCGAGGTCTGGAACTTCCTGCAGGCGTCGGCGACCTATACGATCAACGACAACAACAACGTGACCGGGTATTTCGCAACCAATCTCGGGCACACCGGACCCAATGCGCATTTCTACGGTTCGGCGACCACGCCCTACACCAGCTCGTTTGTCGGTTCGGGGCCGGGCAGCGCCTCTCCGTTCGTCAACTCGACGATGTTCGGCGCCTATTACAGCTACACGATCGGCAACCTGAACGTGGTGCCGGAAGTGCAGTATGTGTACGCCAAGGAGAACTCGCAGGTCGGGCTGCCGGCCTTCTCGAGCAATTTCGGCGCGGCATTGTTCGCCAGCTACCAGTTCGGCAAGTCGCCGTACTCGATCGGTAGCTGGGTGCAGTATTTCACGTCCAATGGGCCGGACGCCTGGTTCCTCAACTCACGCTCTGCCGGCTTCGGTATCTCGATCGCGCCGACCTGGCAGAAGAACCATCTGTTCGTGCGCGGCGATATCGGCTGGTTGCACCTGACCAGCATCGGCACGCCGGGTTCGGCGGGGTATGGGACCTCGGCCACGGTTGGGACCCCGGCCAACGGTCGTGATCAGGCCGACTTCCTGCTGGAAGCCGGCGTGTTGTTCTGACGCCACTGCGACGCCGGCCCCATAGCGGGGCCGGCGTCACCCGCCTGCCACGGTCATCCCGTCAATTCGAACCGTCGGCGCATCGGTCCCGCGCCGGAATACCAGATCGTCCGCCGGCCGAAGTGCTGCGAACATCGCCGGCAGGGTGCCGGCGATCGTGATTTCCGCCGCCGGTTCGGCCAACACGCCATTGCGGACCATGAAGCCCGCCGCGCCGCGGCTGTAGTCGCCGGTGACGTTGTTCACCCCCATCCCGATCAGCTCGGTGACATAGATCCCAAGCGCGATATCGGCCATCAGCGCCGCTGGCGTGATCGCCCCGGGGGCCAGATACAAATTGGTCGGCGCCGGGGAGGGCGGCCCGCCGGTCCCGCGTGCCGCGTGGCCGGTGGACACCAGCCCCAACTGGCGCGCGGCCCGGCTGTCCAGCAGCCAGGTTCGCAGCACGCCGTCATCCACCAGCATGCGCGCCGCCGTGGGCGTGCCCTCGCCGTCGAACATGCGCGAACGCAGCCCGCGCATCCGCCGCGGATCGTCATGGATGGACACGCCGGGCGCGAACAGAAGTTCCCCCATCCGGTCCTTCAGGAACGAGGTTCCCCGTGCCACCGCTGCGCCGTTGATCGCGCCCGCCAGATGTCCCACCAGGCTGCCCGCGACGCGGGGCGCAAACACCACCGGCAGAAGCGCCGTCTTCGGGCGCACCGGGTTCAACCGCGCCACGGCCCGTTCCCCCGCGCTTTTCCCGATCGCCGCCGGATCGTCCAGATCGGCCAGATGCACGGTGCTGTGGTAATCGTAATCGCGCTGCATCGCCGTCCCGGCCCCGGCCAGTACCGCCGCCGAGATGGAATGGCTGCTGCGCGCCGCATGCCCCGCGAACCCGGCGGACGTCACCAGGAAACTCTCGGTTCGCCCGTAACTGGCGTCCGCCCCCTCCGAATTGGTCACGCCCGCCACCGCCAATGCCGCCGCCTCGGCGGCCATGGCACGGGCGGTCAGAAGGGCGGCGTCCGGTTCTGCCGGATCGTCCAGATCGAGCGCGGCAGCCCCGGGCGTGGCAGCGGTGTCGGCCAGGCCGGCAAACGGATCTTCCGGCACCACCCGGGCCATCGCCACGGCGCGCTCCGCCAGCGCGGTGAACCCGGCCGGATCGACGGCGGTGGCGGAGACGATCGCGGAGCGTGCACCCAGGAACACGCGCAGCCCCAGATCGCGCCCGTCGGCGCGCTCGATATGCTCGGTCCGGCCCAGCCGGCACTGCACCGACAGCGCGGTGCCCGAGACCAGCAGCGCATCGGCGGCATCGGCGCCCGCGGCACGGGCGCGGGCGATCAGATCGGCAAGCAGGTCAAGCGGGTCCATGCGGGTCCTTGCGGGTGGGGCAAACGAGGGTTGGGCCGGGGCGGCCGGGGAATCAAGACCCGCGATGCAACGCGACGCGGCGGATCGCCTCGCCGGTGCGCGCGACCAGCAGCGCCGACGCCCCCGGCGTGACCCGGCGCAACCCGGCCAGCAGATCCGAACACAGGAAGCTGTTGCACACTTCGCCGCGCATCTCCCGCGGCAGCACGCAACCCGCGGCGCCGTGGAACACGCAGGAGCCGATGTAGCGGGCGCCGATCAGGGCCGCCGTGTAGCGCGCCAGCACGGTCTCGGGCGTCAGCCCCGGTTCGGCTTCGCGTTGGCGGGTGATCGCATCGGCATCGAAATAGGCGTGCTCGCCGCCGCGTGAGCAGCATTCGCCGCGGCAGGTGCCGCAGGCGGTGCCGACGAAAGCGGCGGCGGCGGACGCAAGCGGTGGGTCGGGCGGTTTGCGCGCCCGGCGCCGCCTGGCGGGGGCGAAAGCCTCGGCCAGTTCGGCGCGCAGATGGGCGAGGAAGGCGCGCCGCCGCGCGGCCGGCAGCGGCGCCAGGGGCGCGGTATAGGCGGGCACGGCTACGGACGGGACCGAGTCCGGGATGGCGTGGCGCGCGCGATGCCGGCGCAGGTCGGCGGCGAAGGACATGGCGGCACAATGCCCGAAATCGGGCCGGGATGGCTACGGTTCGAACGCCAGCACCGACAACCCGGCGTTGTTGTCGGTCAGGAATACGAGGCCATCGGCGGTCACGAACACGTCGCTGGCCTGGATCACCGCCTCGGCGTCGGGGCGGGTATCGACCATCCGCGCCGGCGGCGGCGGGATATAGCGCGCCACTTCCCGCGGGGCATAGGCATCCGCGATGTCGAACACCCGCAGCCCGGCATTCTGATAAGTGGCAAAGATCAGGGTTTCGCTGACCAGCGAACCGGGCCGGTTTTCATGCAGGTTGTGCGGGCCGAACTTGCCGCCCTTGGCGCAGAAAGCTTCCTCGGCCGGCTGCGGCAGGGTGGCGATGCTGACCGGGTTGGCGGGATCGCGGATGTCGAACACCCAGGTATAAGCAAGGCCTTTGGCGCAGCGCGCGGCGGTGGCCTCGTCGGCCACCACGCAGAGATCGCGCCCCGGCAGCGGCAGCGGCGTATGGGTGCCGCCGGCATAGGGCGGTGCCCAGCGCCGATGCGCGATCGGCTGCGGCGCCACCGGGTCGGTCAGGTCCATCACCGTCAGCCCGCCATCGCGCCAGGCGGCGAAGCCGCGCCCGCGCCCGTCCGGGATCATGTGATGCAGCGCCCAGCGCTGGCCCGCGGGGGCTTGCGGGGTTTCCCCGCCGGCCGCGTGCATCCCCGGCAGCCACCATTGCCCCGCGAACCGGGGCCGCGTCGGATCGGCCAGATCGATCACCGCCAGGATGTGATCGGTGAAGCCTTCGAAATGCACCGAGGCATAGGCGTACCGCCCACCCGCCCACCAGATCCGGTGCGGGCCAAGCCCGTCCACCGGCAGAAACCCGATCTCACGCGGGTGGGCGGGATCGTCCAGCGAGAAGACGCGGATACCGGGGGTGAAATCCCGTTCCCGTCCGGCCAAAGTGGCGGTCAGCGACTGCGCGAAATAATCCCCCTTCATCGCCGCCGGCGCCGCCCATACCGCCGGCGCGTTCACCGCCAGCAGCAGCCCGTCATGGACCTGGATATGATGCGCCCGCGTGTTCGGCGGGCAGGCGATGAAATCGGTCGCCACCGGCGCGCGCGGGTCGCGCGCGTCGATGGTGGTGATGCCGTTCGACAGCATATGCCCGACATAGACATAGCCGCCGGCCGCCATCACCTGCACCCCGTCGGGTCGGCCACCCTGATCGGAGTGGCCGAGCAGCCGCAGACTGGCCATGCGTCGTTTCCTCAGGCCGAGGGCGGCGCGATGGCATCCAGCGCCATCCCGCGCGCTTCCGGCCCCAGCTGCGTGACCGTGAAGGCGGCGATCACCAGCAGCACCGCAACCGAGGCGAACACGGCGCTGACGCCATACCCGTTCTCGATCCACAGGATTGCCGGGATGATGAACGCCGTCGCCAGCCGCCCCGTGCCCGCGGCCATGCCGAAGCCGGAAGCCCGCGCGTTGGTGGGGAACACTTCGGAGGCGAAGATCTGCGCCGAATTGCCCGCCAGCTGCACGAAGAACATCATCCAGAAGCCCACGATCAGCAGCATCGCCGCGCTGCTGGCGTTGGCGAACAGGGCGGCAAACACGCCGGCGAGGATGAACGAGATCACCGAGACCGGCTTGCGGCCGAACCGTTCCAGCGCATACATCATGAAGATGCTGGCGCAGGGGAAGGCAAGCTGGATGATCAGCGTGTAGGTCAGCGACTTGGTGATCGTCATGCCGCTTCGGGCCATGATGTTGGGCAGCCACACGCCGAGCCCGATCGCCACGCCGAAGAAGGCGACGAAGCAGAACATCCCGGCCAGCACCCGGCCGCGATAGTCGCGCCACACCACCACGAACGGATCGCTGTGGGTGTTGCTGGCGGCATCATGGGCCAGTTCCTCGGTCGGGCGCTTCAGGCCCATGCGCTCCAGCAGATCGAGCGCGCGGGTGCCCTGGCCGTGGGTGGCGAGCCAGCGCGGCGATTCCGGCAGCGAGAAGCGCAGCACGAACACGATCAGCGCGCCGATGCCCAGCACCACCCAGATGCCGCGCCAGCCGATCGGCCCCAGCGCATAGAGGGCGAACAAGGTGGATAGCGGCCAAACCAGCGCGCCGCCGATCAACTGGATACCGGCCAGCACGCGCCCGCGGATGCGTTTCGGGGCGTATTCGCCGGCATAGGCAAAGCATAGCGGCTGCTCGGCGCCGAGGCCGATCCCGGCGATGAAGCGCAGCAGCGCCAGCCATAGATAGCTGGGCGCGAAGGCGGACAGGATGGTGGCGACGCCGAACAGCAGCAGGTTGAACTGATACACGGCCTTGCGGCCCCAGCGATCGGTGAACTCGCCCTGGCCGACGGTGCCGACGAACAGGCCGAAGGTCTGTGCGCTGGCGACGGTGGCGACTTCGCCGGCGGTCAGGAAATTGCTGTGGATCATGTTCGGGATCAACGCGCCGAGCACGATGAAGTTGGAGACATCGAAGAAGTAGCCAGCCGCGATCAGCGCGAAGACGCGGTAGTGGATCGGCCCCAGCGGCGCATCGTCCATTTGCGCGCCGACATAGGCCTCGACCGTTTGGGCCATGGTTTCCCCCGTTGGCGGAACAGTGCCGCCGTTGTCATTTCTCTTGGCGCGGGACGCTAGGGGGCGGAATGGTACCGGTCAAGCACTGGGTTGGCGACGCCGGGACGGGGCGCGTTGCGCAGTGCAGCACTCGCGTCCTGCGGGCGGTCGCGTGGCGGCGGGGAGATTGGTGGTTTCCCGGTGGGCGGCGGCGGCCTGGGGCGGCGCCGGGTTGCGGGTATTATCGTTATGTTATCGAAACATTATGGGCATGCGTTTCCCGCCGCCGGGTCAGGCGGAATTTTCGGCCGGGTCGCCGCGGGCGGTTTCGGTGTCGGGTTCGGGCGCTTGTAGCGCCGCGCGTTCGG
>DAHWDR010000092.1:0-7450 GCA_027330745.1 Acetobacteraceae bacterium
GCGCCCAGGATCGGGACCGCGCCGCCGGCGAAATGCAGCGCGCCCGGCCCCGCTGTCAGCCGCAGGCGCATCCGCCGTGGCTGGCCGTCGGCGCCGATCACGAACCCGGCCTGCCCCCGCACCGATGCCGCCACCGCCCGCAGCGGCGCCAGGAACGGCGCCGCGTCGGCCAGAGCGGACGGATCCAGCGGCGCGAGGGTCACCGCCACGCTGGTCGGCCCGCCGCCGGATGGCAGATGCGCCGTCACCGCCAGTCGTGCGATCGTCCTCGGCCCCATCGGCACCGCAAGCGTCGCCTGGCCGATCACCCCCCCATCCGGCGCGCGCACCAGCGTCAGTGCGCTGTCCGGCGCGCGCCACACCTGCCCGCTGGAATCATCGATCAGCAGCACGGTGGCGTGGCGGATCGCAAGCGCGCGCAGCTGCGACAAAAGTCCGAATCGCGCGGGCGCCGTGCGCCCCGCCGGCGGGCGCGCCAACTCGGCCAGCACCGCCGCTGCGGTCCGCTGCCCCGGTCCGCCGGTGGCACCCAGACCGAACCCGATCGCCCCATCGCGCCGCCGGCGCAGCACCAGCGTCGCCCCATCCAGCGCAATCCGGCTGGGCGCGAGCCGCAGCCGCAACAGCGCCGGCACCGACAGCGCCAGCGCGGCCCGCGGCAGCGTGACCCGCCCCGCACCCGCGGCGTCCGTCAGCGTCACCTGGCGCAGGTCCAGCACCAGGGGAACGCCCAGGCCATTATGGAACCCCTCCCACGCCAGACTGACCCGGCCGATCGCAATCCGCTTAGGCGGAGCCCCGCCGGGCGCTATCCCCTTGGGCTTAACCCCATTGGGCGCCACCGCCCGATCCGCCGCCGCGACGATCCGTGCCTTGAGCCAGGGCAGCGCGATCGGTCCCCGCCCGAGCCGCCAGGCCAGCCCCCCCAGCGCCACGCCGCCGATCAGCGCGACCGTCAGCGCCACCGTCGCCGCGACATGCAGAATATGCAGGCAGGCGCGCCCGGCTTGACCCGGCAGCCGCCTCATGGCGAGGCTGTCCGCAGCCGCACGGAGCCCGACATGCCCGCGTCCGCCGCCCCGCCATGATCCCGGCCGCGCGCATCGCGCGGATGCAGGACAGCCCGTATTTGTCCGATCTCGCCCGGCGCGAAGCGGCAACCCTGCACGCCGTCCTGACCACCGGCCCCGATGCGGTGTGCGCCGGGATCATGGCCACGCTGGCCGCGCTGCCGCCCACTCTGGCGCGCGCCCCGCTCGCCGCCGCGCTGCGCCAGGCCAAGCGCCGGCTGGCGCTGACCGCGGCGCTGGCCGACCTGAGCGGCGCGTGGCGCCTGGAACAGGTGACCGGCGCGCTGTCGGACCTGGCCGACACGGCGCTGAGCGCCGCCATCGCGCATCTGCTGCGCGCGCAGCACGATCAGGGCCGGCTGCGCCTGCCCGACCCCGCGCATCCCGCGACCGGCTGCGGGCTGATCGTGCTCGGCATGGGCAAGCTCGGCGCGCGCGAACTGAATTATTCCAGCGATATCGACCTCATCCTCATCCACGACCCGGATGCTCCGATATACACCGCCGGCCCGCATGGCGAAGACCCGGCGGAGCCTGGCCCGCTGATGAGCCGGCTGGCGCGCGATCTTGTGTCCTTGATGGAGACACGCGACGCCGACGGCTACGTGTTTCGCACCGATCTGCGGCTGCGCCCGGACCCGGCCGCCACACCGCCGGCGATCGCGCTGCCGGCCGCCGTCGCCTATTACGAAACGATGGGCCAGAACTGGGAACGCGCGGCGATGATCAAGGCGCGCCCGGTGGCCGGGGATCTGCCCGCCGGGGCCGCGTTCCTCGCCGCGATCCGCCCCTTTGTCTGGCGCCGCGGGCTGGATTTCGCGCTGATCGCCGATATCCACGCGGTCAAGAGCCGGATCGATCGGCATCGCGGCGGCCCGGTGCCGCGCGGGGACACGGTGGCGCGCATCCTCGGGCGCAACGTGAAACTCGGCCCCGGCGGCATCCGCGAGATCGAGTTCCTGGCACAGACCCTGGCCCTGGTCTGGGGCGGGCGCGACCCCGGCTTGCGGGTCCCGGGCACGCTCGCCGCGCTGCGCGCGCTGGCCCGCGCCGGGCTGATCGCACGTCCGGCCGCGGCGGCGCTGGCCCGCGCTTACCGCTTCCTCCGCCGCGTCGAGCATCGGCTGCAGATGGTGGCCGACCGCCAGACCCACACGATCCCCGAAAACCGCGACGAACTTGCTGCCTTCGCCCGCTTCATGGGAACCAGCGGCCCGCCGGCGCTGGCGCGCGCGCTGCTCGGCCATCTCGACCGCGTCCATGCGCTGTATGCCGAGGTGTTCGAGCAACTCCCGGACCCGCTCGGCGCCGCCAGCCGGGTGGGCGAGATCGACCTCAGCGGCGATGACCCGGAACCGCCGGAGACGGTCGCCTCGTTGCGCGCGCTGGGCTTCGCGGAACCGGCCCGGGTGATCGCGACCTTGCGCGGCTGGCTGGCCGGGCGGGTGCGCGCGCTGCGCTCGGAACGCGCGCGCGAGATGCTGGCGCGCCTCCTTACCGCGCTGCTCGCCGAGTTCGGACGCCAGCCGCAGCCCGACGCCGCCTTCGCCCGGTTGGACGCGCTGCTCGCCCGCCTGCCCGCCGGGGTGCCGCTGCTGGCCCTGTTCGAGCGCAATCCGGCGCTGATCGAGCGCCTGGCCGCGATCCTGGGGGCCGCCCCGTCGCTGGCCGAATATCTGGCCGCCCATGCCGGCGCGCTGGACGCGCTGCTGGGCGAGACCGGTCCGTTCGCGCCCGCACGGACCCTGCGCGCCCGGCTGGCCGACGCGCCCGATCTGGAGACCAGTATCGCCACGGTCCGCCGCTCGGTACGCGAGGAGGAGTTCGCGATCTCGGCGGCCACGCTGGAAGGCCGCATGGACGCGGACGCCGCCGGCATTCGCCGCGCCGCCCTGGCCGATGCCGCGCTGGCGGCGTTGCTCCCGGCCGTGATGGCGGATTTCGCCGATCGCTATGGCCGCGTGCGCGGCGGCGCGCTGGCGGTGGTGGTGCTGGGAAAGGCCGGCGGGCGCGAGATGATGGCCGGATCGGATTTGGACCTGATGCTGGTCTACGACCATCCGGCGCGGATCACGGAGTCATCCGGTGGTCCGCGATCCCTGCCCACGGGGCAGTATTTCCTGCGCGCGTCCCATGCGCTGGTGGCCGCGCTGACCGCCCCCGGCGCGGACGGGCAGCTCTACGAGGTGGATATGCGGCTGCGCCCATCGGGCAACAAAGGCCCGGTCGCGGTGTCGCTGGGCGCGTTCCGCCGCTACCACGCCGAATCCGCCTGGACCTGGGAACGCATGGCGCTGACCCGCGCCCGCGTGGTGGCCGGCCCGGCGCGCCTGTCCGCCCATGTCACCGCGGCGATCGCCGAGGCAATCGCCGGAGCCCTGGGCGGCGCGGGCGATCCCGCGCGGATCCGCGCCGACGCCGCCGCCATGCGCGCACGCCTGTCGCGCGATCTGCCCCCCACCGGCCCGTGGGACGTCAAACTCCGCCCCGGCGGCGGGATCGAAGTGGAGTTCATCGCCCAGACCCTGCAACTGATCGCCGACCGTCCCGACGCCTGGCACCCGACCACGCGCGAGGCGCTGCGCCGCCTGGAAGCGACCGGCTTCCTGACCGCGGACGCCGCCGCCACCCTGATCCGCGCCGATCATTTATGGCGCACGGTCCAGGGGATGCTGCGGATCACGCTGGGTCGCGCGCCGCCCGACATCCTGCCCGAGGCGTCTTCGCGCGCCCTGCTGCGGGCCGTCGCCGCCTCGTCCCCCCCGGGAGGGGGTCTTGACCTCCCGGGATTGCGCGCCACTCTCGACCGCACGGCCGCCAAGGTGCGCGCCCTGTTCCAGTCCCTGGTCGGAGAACCGCCCGCATGAGCGTGACCCCCGCATGAGCATAACCGAAGGCGACCGCGCGCCCGATTTCGAGATGCCGGCCACCGGCGGGCGCACCGCAAGCCTGGCCGCGCTGCTAGACCGGCCGGTGATCCTGTATTTCTACCCCAAGGCCGATACCCCCGGCTGCACCACGGAAGCCTGCGCGTTCCAGGAAGCCCTGCCCGCGCTGGGCAAGATCGGCGCCGAGGTGATCGGCGTGTCGCGCGACAAAATGCCGGCGCTCGAGAAATTCGCCGCCAAATACGGGCTGGCCTTCCCGCTGGCGTCCGATGCGGCCGGCACGGTGTCGGAGACGTATGAAACCTGGATCGAAAAATCCATGTATGGCCGTGTCTATATGGGCCTGGAGCGCAGCACCTTCCTGATCGGCCGCGACGGAAAAATCGCCCGCATCTGGCGCAAGGTCAAAGTGCCGGGCCACGCCGCCGCGGTGGCGGCGGCGGTGGCGGCGCTGCCGGGGTAGCGCTACCCGGCCGGCTCCAGCACATGGATCACCCGGCTGGCGATCGAGTCCCGGGTCTTTGCCCCATAGGCGGCCATATGCGGGGAGGCCGCATGGGCCGCCAGGGCTTCCTTGCTGGCCCATTTCTCGATCACCACGAAGGTGTCGTCGCCGAATTTGGTCTGGAATCCGCCCATCCCGGCGGCATCGGTGGCGGGACCGTATTCGATGCAACCCTGCTCGGCGTGAACCGCCGGCATGTTGGCGCGGAATGCCTCCAGGATCGGGCCGCGCTGGCCGGGTTTGGCGGTGATGATGGCGATAACGTGGATCATGGCGGTGTCCTTCCCCTGATGTGAGCCACGCCAGCCTAGCGCGGCCCGCCGCGCGCGCCAAAACCGCCGCATTCCCGCCGCGCTTCGGGCTGCCTATATGCGGCAGGTTCCCCAACGCGAGTATCCGCCTTGTCCCGTCCGTGCCTGCTGTTCCCGCTGCTGCTCGCGCTTGCCGCGTGCAGCCAGAGCTATTCCCCCGACACTTACGCCGCCGGCGCCGCGCAGCAAGCGGCAAAGGTCGCGCGCGGCGAGGTGGTCGGCGTCCGCCCGGTGATGATCCGCGCCGACGGCACCGTGGGCGCGGTCAGCGGCGGCGCGGCCGGCGGCGTGGCCGGCGCGCAATCCTCGGGCGGCGCGGTCGGCGCCGCGTTCGGCGCGATCGGCGGCACGCTGCTGGGCGGGCTGGCGGGCAGCGCCGCCGAACAGGCCGTGGCCGACGCCAAGGGCTATGAATACATCGTGCAGGAGACCAACGGCCACCTGGTCTCGGTCGCGCAAACCGATCGGCAACCGCTGCCGATCGGCATGCGGGTCCTGGTGATCGCCGGCAAGCAGGCGCGGGTGGTGCCCGATTACACGGTGAACCTGCCGCACCAGGATACCGGCCAGAAACACGCGCCGGACCTGGCCGCCGCCCCGATCCTTGCCGCGCCGCTGGCGACCGATCCGGCCACGCCGGCGCCGCTTGCCCCGTGACGCTACCCGCTGGTAGCACGGCGCTGCCGCCACGGCCGCCGCTATCGGGGGAAGCCCAATGACCGAAATCCAGTCCGTCTTCCAGCGCGGCCTGTCCGGCCCGCCGGTCGGGCCGAGGCAGCGCGGGTCCGGACGCATCGCCGTGATCGGCGCCGGGGCCGCCGGGCTGGCGGCGGCGAAATACCTGCTCGCGGTCGGCTACGACGTGACCTTGTTCGAGATCGGCAGCCAGATCGGCGGCATGTGGTGCTACAACAACGACAGCGGCCGATCCTCGGCGTATCGCACCCTGCACATCAACACCTCACGCGGGGTGACGCGGTTCAGCGATCTGGATTTCGACGCCGCGACCCAGCCATTCCCCGATCATTACGATATGCACCGCTATCTGGTGGCCTACGCGGCGCAGTTCGGGATCACCCCGCGCATCCGCTTCCGCCAGCGCGTCACCGCGCTGCGCCCCGCCTTCACCCCCGGCGCCGAAGCCCCGGCCTGGGAGGTCACCACCGCGTCCGGCACCGAGCGCTTCGACGCCGCGATCGTCGCCACCGGGCATCTCAGCACGCCGCTGCATGTGGAGATGTTTCAGGGCTTCGCCGGCGCGTATCTGCATTCGCACGACTACCGCGCGCCGGAACCCTATGTCGGCAAGCGGGTCTGCGTGGTCGGAGTGGGCAACAGCGCCTGCGATATCGCCTCGGATCTGTGCGTGACCTCGCCGGGCACCGTTCTGGTGGCGCGATCCGGCGCGGTGATCCTGCCCAAGCTGATGTTCGGGCGCGCATTCACCGATATCTCGGCAAAGATCCAGCGACCCTGGGTTCCGCGCCCGGTGCGGCAGCGCATCACGCGCTTCCTGGCCTGGCTGGCGCATGGCGATCTGACCCAGCTGGGCTTCAAGCCGCCGGCGGAGCTGGTGCACACCACGTCCAACGCCACCGTGGTCACCGACATCGCGTATCGCCGCATCACGGTGAAGCAGGGGATCGCGGCGGTGACCGGCCGGCGCATCCGCTTCAGCGACGGCACCGAGGAAGAATTCGATACGCTGATCGCCGCCACCGGCTATCGGATCGATCTCGATATGCTCCCGCCCGAGGTGGTTTCGGTTGCCGACAACCGTCTGGATCTGTGGCTGCGGATCGTCCCGCCCGGTTGGCCGGGCCTGTTCTTCATGGGGTTCTTCAACACCGACACCGCGCTGAACATGGTGTTCGAGCACCAGGCCCGTTTCGTGCGCGAGATTCTGCTGGGGAACGTGATCGCGCCGGATGCGGCCGCGATGCGCCACGCCATCGCCGCCCGCGCTGCGTGGTACGCCGCCCGCTTCAAACACACCCCGCGGCACACGATCGAGGAGGAGCATGTCCGCTACCTGACCGATCTGCGCCAGGCGACGCGGAGCCTGCTTGCCCCGCGGCGGCGGAGTGCCTAAAGTTTGGCGTTGTTGAGAGTAATTCGCAATTGGAGCCCGGCCCTTGGGAAACGACACGAGCCTGATCGCCCGCCGTTGCGAACGTGCCGTGGTGACCGCCTATCGGGACCTGCGCCAGCTGGGGACCAACGACATGGCCGCGTTCCAGGCCTGCACCACGCTGTACCGAATCCATCACCCGGAAGCGCCGGAGACCGAGGCGCGGCGACTGGTCGCGGAATGGATCGACCATCACGTGACCCGGGCCGATCCTCGCCCGACCGCCGGGTGCGCCTGCGGGTGATTGCCGGCGGCGGTCTGGCGCGCGCTGGCGCCGCCGCGGAATGACTCTGTTATGGTATCGTAACGTCTTGGGCGCGCGTTTTCCGCCGTCCGATCAGGCGGAATTTTCGGCGGGGTCGCCGGTGGTCGGTTCGGGGGCGGGTTCGGGCGCTTGTAGGGCGGCGCGTTCGGCGCGCAGCCGCGCCTCCAGCATCTCATACGCCATCTGGTTCACCCGCAGACACCGCGCGAACCCGCGCGGGGCGGGGCGCAGTTCGTCGGGATGCAGCGGCGCGGTCGGCGGGTCAGGCCAATATGCCGGC
>DAHWDR010000411.1:0-11999 GCA_027330745.1 Acetobacteraceae bacterium
CGGGCCATCCTTGACCGCGGCTCCGCTCGGCGCCCTGGAGATGTCAGGTCGGGACGGAGAAACGGCTCCCAGCCGAACCGAGAAACGCCACAGAAGGGGGTGGCATGGGAGCGCCCTACCCACACCAAACAGCGAGGAGGCCACTTTTCCGATGGGGCGGGGGACAAATCCCTCGCCGGGGCTATGCCTCGATGTTCAGCCCTGGCCATGTTCCCGATTATGTTACGCTGCTCAGCAATGTGCTCTGTTCGAGGAAGCTCTGCGTGATCATCCTCGCCAGGCGCTGCATCACGAGAAATCCCGCGCGCGGGTCCTCCTCCAGCACCTCCAGCAGCTGGCGCCCATCGATCTCCAGCAGCCGGCTCGGTTCAAGCGCGGCCACCGTCGCGATGCGCCGGGGTTGATCGGCGAGCAACGCCGCCCATCCCAGGATATCGCCCGGGCGGATAACCGAGCCGCCGGCGGCGGGCCGGCCGTCGCCGCCCAAGGTAAAGCGGAGACGACCGTTACAGATGACATAAACGTTGCGGGCCGGATCGCCGACCGAATAGAGGATATCGCCCTCATCGACCTCCCGCGCACGCGACAGCGCCGCGATCCGCTCTATGGTCGGTTCAGAGACACCGGCGAGGATCTGCATCCGTCGCAGGACGGTCGGAACATCCCGGGCAGGGATGGAGCTTGCATCGGACGGCATGGGTCATCTCCCGGAGAGACGTTGATCTAGCTGAACTTATCGTAACGGATATCGCGTGCCGGCAGCCGCGCCTGGGTGATCAGCATGCGGATCGAGACGTCCACCAGGATCGGCGGCCCGGCCAGGTATGCGACCCGCCCGGCGAACCGATCCGCCAGGTCGCGGGCGGCCACTTCGTGCGGGAATCCAGTCTCGAACGACAGCGCGGGATAGCGCTCCCGAAGTGACGGATCGATTTCGTCGTGGGAGAAAACGATGGTGATCCGGAGCGTTCCGGGGAACGACCCGGCGAACCGGTTCAGCCGGTCCAGGTAGAAGACATCCGCGCGGGTCCGCAGGCCGAAAAACACCGCCGCGTCGAACTGCTCGAAATGACACGAGGTCGCGCCTACCGCGAGGATCGACATGATCGAGGCGATCCCGGAGCCGCCCGCAATGGCGACAATGGTCCTCTGCTCCTGCGGCGTGAAAGTGGCCTTTCCCAATGGGCCGAACCACTCGAGTTGCTCACCCCGCAGATCGTCGGAAAGTAGCCACTCCGTGAAGCCCCCGCCGGGCTTGCGCTTGATGACGAACTCCACTTCCTCAGCCGTGCCGGCTTGGTTCACCATCGAGTACGCACGATAGCCGTTCACATGTGGGGTGGCGAGCACCGCGAATTGCCCTGCCTCGAACTCCAGGGCCGGCTCCATCCGCAGGCGCAGAGCCACAATGTCGTGGGTCAGGCGCGCGACATCGGTGATGACCGCCCGCCCGAAGGAGGGACGGACGGACGGGCTCAGGGTGATATCCGCGCGGCCGGGAATTTCGAAGCTCGACTCGGTCAGGGCACGCGTCTGACACAGCAGCACTTCTTCGCGATCAGGGTTGAGATATCGGGCCCCCGGCGCTTCAGGCCAATCATTGAGAAGCACTCCGGAACGGCGGCGCGCCTTGCAGGTTCCGCAGGTCCCGGTGGCGCATTCGTACGGCAGCAGAACACCGGCGTGTAGAGCCTCATACAGCAAAGAGCGTTGCGGGGTCACCGCAAAGGTGCGGGCACCTGTCTTTGAATGTACCTCAATCAGCACGCTGGTTTCGGCACCAGGACGGGAGGCATGATGAGTCATGGTTGGTGGCCCGCAGGTATCGATTAAAGCGAGTAGCAGGATATCATCACGTCTGTCGGCAGACCAGATCCCATACCCAGACAGATCGGCGGCCTGCAGGAGCGGCGATGCGGCATGGAATTTGGCCGGCGGGGTCCCGCGCACGGGACCCCGCCGGATGTCTGTCAGAGTTGCACCTCTTCGAGCTCGCGCCGAGCGGTCTCCGGCCCCAGGAGGTAACCGATGATCGGCAGGATCCAAAGTGCCGCCGTGACCATGAACGGAATCGTCGGGCCGTAGACCGAGATTCCCCACCCAACCAGGAAGGGAGCCGCGATCGATGCCAGCCGCCCGCCTCCCACCATGATACCGAAGCCGGTGCCGCGCAGTGAGGTGCGGAAGAACTCGCTGAGGTAGGTATCGCCGACGCCCCAGAGCCAACCCAGCAATCCGACCATCAGGGCCCCGAAGATCAGGAATAAGGTCAGGGAATTTGTCAGCGATGCTTCCAGTGTGCAGCCGATCATGAGCACCGAGCCGAGGATCCCGGCTGGCCTGCGGCCGATGAGATCGGAGAGCCCGGTTCCGACATAGGACAGGAAAAACTGAACCACGTAGAACATCATCGCGTAAAAGATCGCGTCGGTCGGCACGACATGGAATTTTACCACCATGAAGGTGGTCAGGAAGACCGTGATTCCCCAGTAGCCGCATGCGTTGGCCACGTAGATCAGCCAGCCGATCACGATGCGGCGGAATGCGCCCGGGACGGTCCAGATATTGACGCGCGGATGGATGGCACCTTCTTCCCGGATCATCGCCTCAATCTCGGCGCGCGCATGGCGATACCGCGGCGACTCCTGAATCATGCGCCGAAGGACGAACACCATCACAGCTGGGACGATGGCGAAGACAAACGCCCACTGCCAGCCAAACCGCGGCACGATGAACAGCGCGGCGATCGCCGCCACGATGTAGCCCAGGGAGTAGAGCGAGAACATGATGCCGCCGGTTCCGAGCGCCCTCACCTTCGACGGCCACATCTCGGCGGTGTAGGGCGCGCCGACGGCAAGTTCTCCCGCGCCGCCGACGCCGGTCAGGAAGCGAAGTCCGGTAAAGAGGAACAGATTGGTCGTCAGGCCGCCGAGCGCGGTCGTGATACCATACATGATGATCGACCAGCCCAGCGCGTCCCGCCGCCCGACACGATCGGCGAGGATGCCGAATCCGAAGGTGCCGATGGTATATCCAACGAGGAAGATCGAGCCGATCAGCCCGATTCCCTTCAGCGTAATATCGAGGTCTTTCGCGATCAGCGGCCCCAACAGACCGAAGATGTTGACCGCATAGGCATCGAATCCGTAGCCGAGGCCGGCGGCGATTGCGACGAGCAACGCCTCTCGGAAGGGGATAACGTGCATCACGCTGTGGCCCGTCGCTCCACGCGGAATCCCTTCCACGACCGAAGCGGCAGACTCGGCTGTTCTCAGCCCCTGGCTCATTTTTTCCTCCCAACGAATATCAGATCAGGCAGGGCGGAACCTGTGCAGGCCCGCTGTTGTTCTGGGACGCCCTTGTTGCCTTGGAACGGAACCGAGACTCTCGGTCGTAGACAGAGAATTCCGGCCCACAGACCACGCGTAATCGCATCAAGGGTCGATCGTGCCTGTTCGTCCAATCCTATTTCTAAATGGATATATCGAAAAAACCTATAGTGCAGCAGGCGCCGGTCCCCTGTCTTGCAATTCGATCTGAATGGCTGAATTATCCCCCTGGTTGAACTGCGACGGGGAGGAGATGCATGAACGCGGATGCGCCATGGAACCCGGAACGGGCGGCGGCGATCATCGCGGCGCATCGCGCGACCGAGGGCGCCGCCATGCCCATCCTGCACGCGCTGCAGCACGCATTCGGCCACGTGCCACGGGCGGCGATCCCGTTGGTTGCCGAGGCGCTGAACCTGACACGCGCCGAAGTGTACGGCATCGCCAGTTTCTATCACGAGTTCCGCGATACCCCGCCCGGGCGGCACATACTTCGGCTATGCCGCGCCGAGGCGTGCCAGGCGATGGGGGCGGAGCGCTTGCACGCGGCGGCGCGGCATCGCCTGGGGATCGGCTGGCACGAAACCACCGCCGACGGCGCGGTGACCCTGGAACCCGTGTTCTGCCTGGGGCTGTGCGCGGTCGCGCCTTCGGGGATGCTGGATGGCGCCCCGCTGGGGCGGCTTGATCCGCCGGCGCTCGATGCCGTCCTGGAGGCCGCGCGATGAGCCACGTCTTCGTTCCGCGCGATGCCGGCGCGTTGGCGCTGGGGGCGGACGCGGTCGCCGCCGCGCTGACCGCTTCCCGGATTGAGGTGGTGCGCACCGGATCGCGCGGGATGTTCTGGCTGGAACCGATGATCGAGGTGGAGACGCAATCGGGGCGGATCGCCTACGGGCCGGTGCGGCGGGAAGACGTAGCGGGGCTGCTGGCCTCGGGGTTGATGGCGGGCGGGGCGCATCCATTGCGCCTTGGACCGACGGAGGAGATCCCGTTTCTCGCCGGGCAGACGCGCTTCACCTTCGCGCGCTGCGGGGTGGTGGATCCCGGCTCGCTCGAAGACTACCGCGCCCATGGCGGACTGAAGGGGCTGGCGCGGGCGATCAAGATCGGGCCGGCGGCGACGGTTGCGGAGGTGACGGCCTCCGGCCTGCGCGGGCGCGGCGGGGCAGGTTTCCCGACGGGTGTGAAGTGGAAGACCGTCGCGGATGCCACCGGCGAACGCAAATTCGTCGTCGCCAATGCCGACGAGGGCGATTCCGGCACCTTCGCCGATCGGATGCTGATGGAAGGCGATCCGTTTTCGCTGATCGAGGGCATGGCGATCGCCGCGATCGCGGTCGGGGCCTCGAAGGGGTATGTCTATACGCGGTCGGAATATCCGCACGCGATCGCCGCGTTCGATCGGGCGCTGGCGGCGGCGCGCGCCGCCGGGATGCTGGGCGCGGACACGCTGGGTTCGGGGATCAGCTTCGATATCGAGCAGCGGGTCGGCGCGGGCGCCTATATCTGCGGCGAAGAAACCTCGCTGCTCGACAGTCTGGAGGGCAAGCGCGGCCAGGTGCGCGCCAAGCCGCCGCTGCCGGCGATCAAGGGGCTGTTCGGCCAGCCCACGGTGGTCAACAACATCATCTCTCTGTCTTCGGTTCCGTTCATCCTGGCCGAAGGGGCGCGTGCGTACCACGATATCGGCTACGGGCGGTCGCGCGGCACGATGCCGATCCAACTGGCCGGAAATATCCGCCATGGCGGATTGTTCGAGGCGGGGTTCGGGCTGACCCTGGGTGAGATCGTGAACGATATCGGCGCAGGCACGGCGACGGGCCGGCCGGTGCGCGCGGTGCAGGTGGGCGGGCCGCTCGGCGCCTATTTCCCGCCCAGCCTGTTCGACACGCCGTTCGACTACGAGGCGTTCGCCGCGCGGGACGGGCTGATCGGCCATGGCGGGGTGGTGGTGTTCGACGACACCGTCGATCTGGCCCGCCAGGCGCGCTTCGCGATGGAGTTTTGCGCCGCGGAATCCTGCGGCAAATGCACCCCCTGCCGGATCGGCTCGGTGCGCGGGATGGAAGTGATCGACCGCATCCTGGCCGGGCACGATGTCGATGCTAATTTGGAACTGGTCCGCGATCTCTGCGAGACGATGAAATTCGGCTCGCTCTGCGCGCTGGGCGGCTTCATCCCCTATCCGGTGATGAGCGCGCTCGCGCATTTCCCCGAGGATTTCCGCCGCCTCGCGCAGGCGGCGGAATAAGGAGGCCGGGATGAGCCTGCACCCCGAACCCGATCATGGCACGCCACCGAGCGGCGCGACCGCAACCGTCACCCTGACGATCGACGGGCAGGACGTGACGGTCCTGGAAGGCACCTCCGTGATGCGCGCCGCCGTCGAGGCGGGGATCACCATCCCGAAGCTGTGTGCCACCGACAGCCTGGCCGCGTTCGGCTCCTGCCGGCTATGCCTGGTGGAAATCGAGGGGCGCGGCGGCACGCCGGCCTCCTGCACCACGCCGGTTGCGGCCGGGATGAAGGTTGCAACCGGGACGGACCGGTTGCGCCGGCTGCGGCGCGGGGTGATGGAGCTCTATCTGTCCGATCATCCGTCGGACGGGCTGACTTCGCCGGTCGCGGGGGCGGCCGAGATGCATACGATGGCCGGGATCGTCGGCGTGCGGCGCGTGCGCTACGGGACCGAGGGGGCCAATCATCTGGCCGCGCCGGTCGATGTGTCCAACCCCTATTTCCAGTTCGATCCGGCGCGCTGCATCGTCTGTTCGCGCTGCGTGCGAGCCTGCGAGGAAACGCAGGGGACCTTCGCGCTGACCGTCGAGGGGCGCGGGTTTGCGTCAAAAATCGTCGCCGGAATGGACGAGCCGTTCCTCACGTCCGAATGCGTCTCCTGCGGCGCCTGCGTGCAGGCCTGCCCGACCGGATCGCTGATCGAGAAATCGGTGGTCGCGCTGGGTCAGCCGGAACGCGCGGTGGAAACCACCTGCGCCTATTGCGGCGTCGGCTGCACCTTCCGCGCCGAGATGCAGGGCGAGACCGTCGTGCGCATGGTGCCGGCGAAATCCGGCAAGGCCAATCACGGCCATTCCTGCGTCAAGGGCCGCTTCGCCTGGGGCTACGCGCAGCACCAGGACCGCATCCTGAAACCAATGTTGCGCGCGAAGATCACCGATCCGTGGCGGGAAGTGGGCTGGGACGAGGCGATCGCGCATGTCGCGACCGAATTCCGCCGGCTGCAAGCCGCGGCGGGCAAGGATTCGATCGGGGTCATCACATCGTCGCGCTGCACGAACGAGGAGACCTATCTGGTCCAGAAGCTCGCGCGCGCCGGGTTCGGCAACAACAACACCGATACCTGCGCGCGGGTCTGCCACTCGCCGACGGGGTACGGGCTGGCGACCACGTTCGGGACCTCGGCCGGGACCAATGATTTCGATTCGGTCGAGCACGCGGATGTGGTGCTGGTGATGGGTGCCAATCCGACCGACGGGCATCCGGTCTTCGCCTCCCACCTCAAGCGCCGGCTACGGGCCGGGGCGAAGCTGATCGTGGTCGATCCGCGGCGGATCGATCTTGTACACACACCGCACGTGGAAGCGACGTACCACCTGCCGCTGCGGCCGGGCACCAATGTCGCCATGCTGGATGCGCTGGCGCATGTGATCGTGACCGAAAATCTGATCGATCAGGACTATGTGCGCGCGCGCTGCGACGCGGACGCCTTCGCCGATTGGGCTGCCTTCGTGGCCGAGCCGCGCAACAGCCCCGAGACGGTGGAGGCAATCACCGGCGTGCCGGCCGCACTGGTGCGCCAGGCCGCCCGGCTCTACGCGACGGCTGGGCGCGGGGCCATCTATTACGGCCTCGGCGTGACCGAACACAGCCAGGGCAGCACCGCGGTGATGGGGCTGGCCAACCTCGCGATGGCGACCGGCAATGTCGGCACGGCGGGCACCGGGGTCAATCCGCTGCGCGGGCAGAACAACGTGCAGGGCTCGTGCGACATGGGCAGCTTCCCGCACGAACTGCCTGGCTACCGCCATATCTCCAGCCCGGCCGTGCGCGCGATCTACGAGCGCGAATGGGGCGTGCGGCTCGACCCTGAACCCGGGCTGCGCATTCCCAACATGTTCGACGCCGCGCTGGACGGAAGTTTCCGGGGCATCTACATCCAGGGCGAGGACATCGTGCAGTCCGATCCGGACACGCACCATGTCACCTCCGCGCTGGCGGCGATGGAGCTCGTGGTGGTGCAGGACCTGTTCCTGAACGAGACCGCCACCTTCGCCCATGTGTTCCTGCCAGGATGCAGCTTCCTGGAGAAGGACGGCACCTTCACCAATGCCGAGCGCCGGATCGGCCGAGTCCGCAAGGCCATGGCCCCGCGCAACGGCTACGCGGACTGGGAGATCACGCAGTTGATCGCCAACGCCATGGGCGGCGGCTGGGCCTACACCCACCCCTCGCAGATCATGGACGAAATCGCGCGCACCACGCCCACCTTCGCCGGCGTGAGCTTCGCCAAGCTCGACGCGCTGGGTTCGGTGCAATGGCCGTGCAACGATGCGATGCCCGACGGCACGCCGACGATGCACGAGACGGGCTTCGTGCGCGGCAAGGGCCTGTTTGTCGTCACCGAATACGTCCCCACCGACGAGCGCATCGGGCCGCGCTTCCCGCTGCTGCTGACCACGGGGCGCATCCTCAGTCAGTACAACGTGGGCGCACAAACGCGGCGGACCGAGAATACGCTGTGGCACACCGAGGATGTGCTGGAAATCCATCCGCACGATGCCGAGGAACGCGGGGTGCGCAACGGCGACCTGGTCCGCCTCGCCTCCCGCGCAGGCGCCACGGCGCTGCACGCGCGCATCACCGACCGGGTGGCGCCGGGGGTGGTGTACACCACGTTCCACCATCCGGAGACGCAGGCGAACGTGGTCACTACGGAATATTCCGACTGGGCGACGAACTGCCCGGAATACAAGGTGACCGCCGTCCAGGTCTCGCCCGCCAACGGTCCGACGGAATGGCAGGAGACCTACCGCGCCACCGCCGAGCGCGCCCGTCGGATCGAGGCGGTGCCGGCAAAATGACCGGCGCGCGCATCCCAGACCCGGCAAGCAACCTGCCCCGGGTGCTCTGGCGCGGCGGCGGGATCGCGCACGGGCGCCGGCAGGTGGCCGAGGAAACGCCCGTCGCGTTCTCGTATAACCGCGCGACCCTGGCGGTGATGCTGGCGACGCCCGCCGATCTGGACGATTTCGCGCTGGGCTTCAGCCTGACCGAGGGGATCGTCACGCATCCCGACCAGATCGAGGAGATCGCGATCGTCGCGGTCCCGAACGGGATCGAGCTGCGCCTGTGGTTGTCGCCCAATCGCGCGGCGGCGGCGGAGACGCGGCGGCGCCACCTCGCCGGGCCAGGCGGATGCGGCCTGTGCGGGATCGACAGCCTGGAGGCCGCCAACCGCGCGCCACGCCACGTCACCGCCGATCCCTGCGTCACCACCACCGACATCGCCGAAGCGGTGGCGAGCCTCGCCCCCGCCCAGACGCTGAACGCCGCCACCCGCGCGACCCATGCCGCGGGGTTCTGGACCCGCGCCGAGGGGCTGGTGATCGTGCGGGAGGATGTCGGGCGACACAACGCGCTCGATAAGCTCGCCGGCGCGCTGGCCCGCGCGGGGCGCGCGGTCTCGGACGGCGTGGTGCTGCTCTCCAGCCGGCTTTCGGTGGAGCTCGTGCAGAAGGCCGCTATGATCGGTGCGCCTGTTTTGGCCGCGGTCTCGGCACCCACCGCGCTCGCCGTGCGCACTGCCGAGCAAGCCGGGATCACTCTGGTCGGCATCGCGCGATCCGATGGGTTCGAGATATTCACGTATGCGCACCGGATCGTGCCCGCCGAGGATGCAACCCGCCATGTCGCCTGACCGTCTCGCCTATATGGCCAACCAGATCGGCAAGTTCTTCGCCCACCGCCCGCATGGTGTCGCCGTGGCCGCGACCGAGGAACATCTGCGCAAGTTCTGGGACCCGCGGATGCGCCGGCAGATCGTCGAGGGGCTTGAGCGCGGCGAGGCCACGCTCGACCCGCTGGTCCGCGAGGCGGTGGAGCGGCTGCGCGCGCCTGCCGCCGTGCCCGCTTAGATCGAGTTCCGACCCCATCCACCACAGCGTTCCAGAACATCCTGACGACCATCGACGGAGGCATTATGCGCGGCGCGACTTCGAGGCGAACGAGCGGGTTTAGCCGCCCAGTGGAGCGGATCGACCCATCGCCGCCGGTAGGCGATTCGGTCAAGCCAACCACCTGCTACATGTGCGCCTGCCGTTGCGGCATCCGCGTCCACCTCCAGGACGGCCGCATTCGCTACATCGAGGGCAATCCCGACCACCCGGTGAACAGCGGCGTGATCTGCGCCAAGGGCTCCGCCGGCATCATGCAGCACTATTCCCCCGCGCGCCTCACGAAGCCCCTGCTGCGGGTGGGCGAGCGCGGAGCCGGCGACTTCAAGGAGATCGAGTGGGAGGAGGCGCTGAGCCTCGCCACCGAATGGCTCGGCCGGATCCGCGCCACCGAGCCGCGTAAGCTCGCCTTCTTCACCGGGCGCGACCAGAGCCAATCCTTCACCGGCTGGTGGGCGAAACAGTTCGGCACGCCCAATTTCGCCGCGCACGGCGGGTTCTGCTCGGTCAACATGGCCGCCGCCGGCCTCTATTCCATCGCCGGCAGCTTCTGGGAGTTCGGCGAGCCGGACTGGGAGCGGACCAAATACCTGCTGATGTTCGGCGTCGCCGAGGACCACGATTCCAACCCGATCAAGACCGGCCTGGCCAAGCTGAAGGGCCGCGGCGCGAAGTTCGTCTCGGTCAATCCGGTCAAGACCGGCTACTCGGCGATCGCCGATGAGTTCGTGGGCATCCGCCCCGGCACCGACGGGCTGTTTGTGCTGGCCCTGGTGCACGAACTGCTGCGCGCCGACCGGATCGATCTCGAGTTTCTGGTCCGCTACACCAACGCCGCCTGGCTGGTGATCCACGCGCCCGGCACCGAGCGGGACGGGCTGTTCGCGCGCGACGAGAAGGGCCGCCCGCTCGCCTGGGACCGCACCACGGGCGCGGCGATCGACGCCGCCACGCCGGGCATGGCCCCGCAGGTGGTGGGGGAGGTGCGGCTGGCGGACGGCACCGCCGCCTATCCGGTGTTCCATAAGCTGGCGGAACGCTACCTGGATGGCGCCTATGCGCCCGAAGCGGTGGCGGCGCGCTGCGGTGTGCCGGCCGAGAGCATCCGCCGCATCGCCGCGGAAATTGCGGAGGTTGCGTTCGACCAGGCGATCGAACTCGACCAGCCCTGGACCGATACCGCCGGGCGGACGCACCCGAAGATGATCGGCCGGCCGGTGGCGATGCACGCGATGCGCGGGATTTCCGCCCATTCGAACGGGTTCCACACCTGCCGGGCGATCCATCTGTTGCAGATGCTGCTGGGCGCGGTCGATACGCCCGGCTCCTGGCGCTACAAATCGCCGTTCCCGAAGCCGATCCCCGGCGGCCCGCCGCCGGCCGGCAAGGGCGCCAAGCCCGACACCATGCTGGGCGGCATGCCGCTCGGCAGCCCGCGCGGGCCGGATGACCTGCTGATCGAGGCCGACGGCGGCGCGGTGCGCATCGACAAGGCGTTCACCTGGGACGCGCCGATGGCGCTGCACGGGATGATGCACACCGTGATCGCCAACGCCCATGCCGGCGATCCGTACAAGATCGACACGCTGTTCATGTACATGGCCAACATGGCCTGGAACTCGTCGATGAACCCCGGCGAGGCCGCGCGCATGCTGGCCGACAAGGATCCGGCCACCGGCGAGTACCGGATCCCGCACGTGATCTATTCGGATGCCTATTCGTCCGAGATGGTGGCCTATGCGGATCTGGTGTTCCCCGATACCACCTATCTGGAACGCTGGGACTGCGTCTCCCTGCTCGATCGCCCGATCGGCAGTCCGGAGGGGCCGGCCGATTCGATCCGCCAGCCGATCCTGCCGCCCGATCGCGACGTGCGCCCGTTCCAGGACGTGCTGGTCGAACTGGGCGCGCGGCTGAAGCTGCCCGGCTTCGTCACGGAAGCCGGCGCGCCCACCTACAAGAGCTATGCCGATTACATCGTCAACCACCAGCGCCGTCCCGGCGTCGGCCCGCTGGCCGGGTTCCGCGGCAAGGACGGCAGCGCGGACGGTGTCGGCGAACCCAATCCCGACCAGTTGCAGCGCTACGTCGCCAACGGCGCGTTCTGGTCGTACCACCATCCGCCCGAGGCGCTCTATTACAAGCACGCCAACGCCGCCTATCTGGCGGACGCGAAGCGGCTCGGCCTGATCGACTCCACCGACCAGATCGTGCTGCAACTCTACAGCGAGCCGTTGCAGAAATTCCGTCTGGCCGCCGAGGGCTTCGGGCCGGTGCAGCCGCCGGACACGCACCGCGCGCGCATCCGCCAGTATTTCGACCCGCTGCCGATCTGGTACGTGCCGTTCGAGCAGGCGGCGGTCTCCCAGGCCGCTTACCCGCTGCACGCGATCACCCAGCGGCCGATGGCGATGTACCATTCCTGGCACTCGCAGAACGCCTGGCTGCGGCAGATCTACGGCGACAACCGGCT
>DAHWDR010000416.1:0-5574 GCA_027330745.1 Acetobacteraceae bacterium
CCGGCGATGCCGAGTTCGAACACGGTCGCTTCCGCTCCGCCGGCCACCATCACATCCGCGTCGCCCAGCTGGATCAGCCGGGACGCGTCGCCGATCGCGTGCACGCCGGTGGCGCAGGCGGTCACGGCGCAGTGATTCGGGCCCTTGAAGCCGTATTTGATGGAGACGTTGCCCGATGCCAGATTGGCCAGCGCGGATGGAATGAAGAACGGCGACAACCGCCGCGCCTTGCCGGACGCCACCAGGACCGAGGCCTCATAGACCGTCTGCAGCCCGCCGATGCCCGAGCCGAGCATCACGCCGGTGGCGCAGCGCTCATCCTCGGTTTCGGGCGTCCAGCCGGAATCTTCCACCGCTTCCGTGGCCGCAACCATGGCCAGCTGGATGAAGCGGTCCATCTTCTTCTGATCCTTGACCGGGATCCATTCGTTGATGTCGAGACCGCCCTCGGCGCGCGTGCCGGCGGGGACCTGGCCCGCGACCTGGCACGGGAGGTCCTTGGCATCGAACGTGGTGATGGCACCGATGCCCGACTGCGACTCGATCAGCCGGCGCCAGACATGGGGCACGCCCAGACCCAGCGGGCAGACGATGCCCATACCCGTGACGACCACGCGCCGCATGGCCCGCTCCCCGTTCCGCGCGCCCGATCAGGCGGCTTTCTGCTTCTCGATGTAGTCGATCGCATCCTTGACGGTGCTGATCTTCTCGGCCGCGTCCTCGGGGATCTCGACGCTGAAGGCTTCCTCGAACGCCATCACCAGTTCGACGGTATCGAGACTGTCGGCGCCGAGATCGTCGATGAAGGACGCCTCGGGGGTCACTTTCGCTTCCTCCACGCCCAGATGTTCGACCACGATCTTCTTCACCCTGTCGGCGATCTCGCTCATCGGCTTGGCAACTCCTGGCTGGTGGGAACCCCGGCAGGGGGCTCGGGCCGCGCGCTCGCGGTGGGGGCGCTTAGCATGGTTGCCGGCCGGCGCCAACGGCGGCGCCGCGCGGGGGCTGG
Organism: Acetobacteraceae bacterium; assembly: GCA_027330745.1. Lineage (GTDB taxonomy): Bacteria > Pseudomonadota > Alphaproteobacteria > Acetobacterales > Acetobacteraceae > JAJZVS01. The sequence continues at coordinate 1,010 of DAHWDR010000416.1, forward strand.
ACCGGACGGGCGGTCGGCGGCCGCCACCACCCGCCCCCCGGCAGTTCGTCCCGCCGACGATCAGTTCTTGTGCGACCGGCCGTAATCGGTCAGCCGCAGCTCGATCCGCCGGTTACGAGCGTAGGCAGCCGGGTTGGTCGCCGGGTCCAGCGGATGATGCGCGCCGTAGCCGGTCGCGGACAGGTGGTTGGCCGGCACGCCCTCGGCGATCAGCAGCCGGACCACTTCCACTGCGCGCTGCGTGGACAGAACCCAGTTCGACCCGCCCTGGAACGGCTGCGCGTCGGCGTAGCCGTCCACGTCCAGCACCCAGTTGATCTTCGCCGGGATCTGGGGGGCGATTTTTTTTACCAGATCGGCGAGCCGGGTGACCTCGATCACCCCCTCGGCGCTCAGCTGCGCGCCGCCCACCGGGAACAGCACGTCCGAGGAGATCACGAACCGGTCGCCGACGATATGGATGCCTTTCTCCCCGGCCAGGACCTGGCGCAGCTTGCCGAAGAATTCGGACCGATACAGTTGCAGTTCCTGCACCTTGGCCGCCAGCGCCGCGTTCAGCTTGCGCCCCAGATCGGCAATTTCCACATCCTTGTCGCGCCCGTTGGCGCGGGCAAGATCAAGCGCCTTCGCCACCGCCGCCAGCTGCACGCGCAGCTGCGTGACCTGCTGGTTCAGCAACGCCACCTGCGCCGCGGCCGAGGCGCCCAGATCGCGCGTTTTCGCCAGTTCGGCGGCCAGCGCGGCGCTGCGTTCCGCCTCGGTCGTGGCGCGCGCGGCCGCGGCGGCGGCCTGTTGTTGCAGCTGATCGCGCAGCGCCTTCAGCGCCGCCACGTCCTGCGCCAGGCGCGCCAGATCGGCCAACCGCGCCTGGATCGTGGCCTTGTCGGCGGTGACGGTCTGGTTGAGCGCCGCCTCGGCCGCCTGCAGCGCGGCCAGACGGCGCTTCGCCGTCGCCAGGTTGCTTGACAGCGTGTCGGCGCGCGCCGCGCTGGCGGCGGCCGCGGTCTGCGCGGCACCCAGCTGGGTGCGCAACGCGTTTTCGGCCACTTGCGCCTTGGCGATCTCATCGTGCAGCACCGCCAGCTGCTGGGTCAGGCTGGCCTGCGCGGCGCGACTGGCCGAAAGCTGGCTGCTGAGCTGCGAGACGGCGGTTTCCAGCTTGGTGGCCTTGCCCTTCTCCAGCGACAGCGCGTGCGAGACCTGGGCCAGGGTGCGGCTGACCTTCTCCAGCGCCGCGTCGCGCCGCGACAGCGCCACGCCCAGGAACGCCTGCGCCAGCACGAACACCAGCAGCACAAAGATGATGACCATCAGCAGCGTGGACAGCGCGTCCACGTAACCGGGCCAGGCTTCCATGCCGCCCCCGGCGTGGCGCCGGCGGATGCTCATCGCGGCGCTTCCGCCAGGCCCGCGATGGTGCGCGACAGCAGCCGCATTTCGTTGCGCAGCTCGGTCACGGTCTGCGTCCGGCCCTGCTCGTTATCGGCCAGCAGGCGTTGCAGATACAGCTCGATGTTACGCAGATGCGCGCGCGCGACGTCATCGACCGGGGCTTCGCTGCGCAGCTCTGCAAGCCTGCTCAGCGCGGGTCCCAGCGCGGATTGGGTTTCGGCGATGCGCAGCATCAGCTGCTGGTTGGTGCGCATGGTATCGGCGAAGGTGCCAAGGCGTTCGGTCAGCGACAGCAGGGCCTGGTTCGATTGCACGCTGCGTTCCTCCCCGCGCGCGAGGATGGATTGCAGCGATTCCATGTTCTCCGCGGTTTGTTCCAGCAATGCCTGGACATAGACCGGGACCGAACCTTCGCCTTCCGCCAGCACGCCCGAGGAGAGCCGGGTCTGGCCGGCGAGCCATTCTTCCAGTTCATTGAAAAACCGATTCTGCGCCTGCCCCGCGGTCAGATCCAGGAACCCCAGGACCAGCGCGGACGACAATCCGAACATGCTGGCCGAGAACGCGATGCCCATCCCGGCCAGCGGCTGCGCCAGCCCGGACTTCAGCTGCGCGAACAGCTGCGCGATGTCGCCCGAGCCGATGGTCATGCCATGGATCACCGACGACACCGCGCCCACGGTGCGCAGCAGCCCCCAGAACGTGCCCAGCAGGCCCAGGAAGATCAGCAGCCCGGTCATGTAGCGGGCCAGTTCACGGTTCTCGTCCAGCCGCGAGGCGAGCGAATCGAGCAAGGACCGGGTAGCGCCGGAGGATAAGGTCAGCGGGCGGTCACCACCGCGTCCCGCCTCGGCGCGGCCCGCGTCCCGTGCCGCCATCATGCGCGCCATGGGGGCGACCAGCTTGGGCGCCGCGGCCGGCGCGCGGCCGGATTGCACCGCGCCCACCCACGCGACCTCGGCGTTCAGTTGCTGCACCTGACGCAAGGTCCAGCCGATGCCAAGGACCAGAATCGCCAGGATCAGGCTGTTCAGATCGGGGTTGTTGAGGAAGATCGCGATCAGCGCCACCCGCAGCCAGATCACCAGCGCCACCACCGCGGCGAGGAAGACCAGCATCCGGATCAGATAGGGCGTCGGGCGGGTCATGGGCTGGATCCTGAAAGACGGACGCGTAGATCGGCCCGGTCGTCGTTGCCGCCGCCCGCGCCCGGGGCCATGGCGCGCAGCCGGATGCGGCTGGCGGGGACGCCGGCGGCGCGCAGCGCGTCATGCACCGCGAGCGCACGGGCCAGCGCCAGACGGCGCGCCGCGGAGGGGTTTTGCGGCGAAGCAGGCGCATACGCAAGGATGTCGTAGGATGCAGCCGTCGCCGGCAGGGCGCGCGCAAAGGCGCCCACGGTGCGGACCTGGGCCGGTGTCAGGAAGCCTGCGCCGGGGGCGAAGGCAAGGCGCAGCGGCGGCGGAGCCGCCGGGGGCGATGGGGGCGCGGTGGCGAGGGCCGCGGCTGGCGCGGGCGGCGCGACGGCGGGAAGCCCCGGAGGAGCAGACGGGAGAGCCGCAGGGGCGGCGGCGGCGGGGGCGGCGGCCGTGACCGCGGGCGGGGCACCCGGCGGCAAGCCCAGAGGAGCGCCCGAGGGCGGCGCGGCGCGGGACACCACGGCTGCCTTGTGTGGCAGCGCGCGCGGCACCGATGCGGCCGGGCGGGAGGGCCGCACCCGGACGACCGCCCGATGCGGGGCCGGCACCGCCCGCGCGACCGGCAGCTTGTCCAACGCGCGCAGGTCGAGCGTCACCTGTGCTCGCGCCACAGGGGCGAACCCTAGGAAAATCAACAGCAGCGGAATCCGGTGGCGCATCGGTGGCCGCAAACTAGACGAGGCCGGAGCGCGGCTCAAATGACGGCTCGGTCAGATGCCGGTTGCCAACCCCCGACCTGCGTCTGATAGGCTACCATCCCCTGACCGGAGCGTTCCCCGTGCCCCATGACGCCACCCGCGTTTCTGTGATTCTCCGCCGCCGCCCCGTGGGCGCGCCACGCGCCGAGGATTTCGAACTCCGCAACGCCCCGATCCCCTCGCCCGCCGCCGGGGAGGTCCTGGTGCGCACGATCTTCCTCTCGATCGATCCCTATATGCGCGGACGCCTGTCGGACCGGCCATCCTATGCGCCCGCGGTGCAGATCGGCGAGGTGATGACCGGCGAGACGATCGGCGAGGTCATCGCGTCCGCCGATCCACGCTTCGCGCCGGGCGATATCGCGCTCGGCGCGCGCGGCTGGTCCAGCCACAACCTGGCCCCGGCGGCGGGGCTGGCGAAGATCGCGCGGCCCGGTGCGCCGCTATCGGCCTATCTCGGCGTGCTGGGGATGCCCGGGACCACCGCGTATTCCGGGATGACCGATATCGGCCGGCCGAAAGCGGCCGAGACGGTGGTGATCTCGGCGGCGTCCGGCGCGGTCGGCTCGGTGGCGGGACAACTGGCGAAGCGCGCCGGTGCGCGGGTGGTGGGCATCGCCGGCGGGCCGGAGAAATGCCTGTATGTGCAGGAGGAACTCGGCTTCGACGAATGCGTCGATCATCGCGTGATCGATCTGCAAGCGGAACTGGCTGCGGCCTGTCCGGCCGGCATCGACGTGTATTTCGAGAACGTGGGCGGGCGCGTGCAGGAAGCCGCCTTCGCGTTGCTGAACCCGCATGCGCGGGTGGTGATGTGCGGGATGGTCTCGCAATACAACGAAGCCACATTCCCGCCTGGGCCTAATCTTGGCTTCGTGGTCGGCAAGCGGGTGCTGATCCAGGGCATGATCGTGTCCGACAAGCCGGAGCGCTTCGCGGAATGGCGCGCGCTGGCCGGCCCCTGGGTGGCGGATGGCAGCCTGCGCTATCGCGAGGACGTGGTCTCCGGCCTGGAGCAGGCACCCGCCGCGCTGGCAGGGGTGCTGTCGGGGGGTAATTTCGGCAAGCTGGTGGTGCGCGTGGGTGTGGACCCGGCATGACCGCGATCATGGACCCCGCCCTGCACGCCACGCTGACCGCATGGCGCCACCATCTGCATACGCACCCCGAGTTGTCGCTGCAGGAAGCCGCCACCGCACGTTTCGTGTGCGAGAAACTGACCGAGCTTGGCATTTCGTTCGAGTCCGGCATCGGCGGACATGGCGTGGTCGCCACG
>DAHWDR010000418.1:0-10405 GCA_027330745.1 Acetobacteraceae bacterium
TGCAATGGCAGGCGCATGGCCTGTCCTATGGCATTCCGTCCGCCATCGCCGCCGATCTGGCGGCCGGCTGCTGCGTGGTGGCGAATGTCTCGCGCGCGGTGATCGCCGCGGCAGCGGCGCGCTTTCCGGTGGGCGTGATCCTGGTCACCGCCCCGCCCGCGCTGCTGGCCGCGCGCCTGGCCGCGCGCGGGCGCGAGGATGCCGCGGATCGCGCCGCGCGCCTGGCCCGCGACGTGGCCCTGCCAACTGGGATCTGCTCGCGCGCGGTGGTCAACGACGCCACGCCGGCGGTGGGAGCGGCGCGGTTTCTCACCGCCCTGCTCAGCCTCGCAAAGGCAGACGCAGCGCCAGGCGGAACGGCGCCCCGGGCGCGGCCTCGGTGAACAGGCAGACCGAGCGAAGCGCCCGCGGTGCGGCCAGGGCAGGCGCGAGGAACGCCTCCGCCCGCGCGCGCCACGCCGCGCGCGGGGCGGAGTCCAGACGTTCGGTCAGCGTCATGTGGAAGAACCAGGTGCCGAACACGTACGGGTAGCCCCAGCGCGCCAGCATCCCGGCTTGCGCGGGGGACAGGTCATGACGCCGGCGGCGGGCCAGTTCCTCGGGCGGCGGCGGGGCGCGCAGCGGATCCAGCCAGGCCACGGCCACATCCGCCAGCGCCTGGAGCGGCGGGCAGGGGGCGGTTTCGCGCAGCGCGAGGAACCCGCCGATTTCGGCCACGGCCAGCGGCGGTAGCGGGAACGGGGCAACGCTGGCGGCCAGAGTTTCGGCGGCGGCGATTGCATCGGCCCAGTTGACGCCGTCGGCCAGGCGGAACGGAGGCTTCAGCGTGGCGTGGAAACCGTAGCGGCGCGGGTCCGCGGTGGCTGCGGCGATGTCGGGCAGGGCTGGTTGGACGAGCGCGGCGCCGGTCTCCGCGTCGCGGCCGAGCCAGGCTGGGCCGGCGCTGGCCAGCGGATCGTCCGGCTCCGGTGCGAAATACAGCGCGAGTCGCGCCGGCGCGGTCATCGCCTGCTCATCGCGCACCCCCGACGCAGCGGGGGAAAACTCGTGCCGGGTGGCATCCGTCGTCCCTTTGAATCTTCCACCATCATCGCGTGCGATGGCTGTTGAACGCGCTTTCTAGCACCGTTTCAGCGGCTGTCGCGCCAAGACCGGGCGAGCATCGGCAAAACGAAAATCCCACCGTCATGCTGGTCCCCCATGCTGGTCTCCCGTGCTGGTCCCCGCCCGGGGCAGCGCCTATAGAGTTGCCATGGCGCCCCAGTTCCGCTTCATCCTGCTGATCGTCCGCCTCGGGCGGCGTCGTGGGTCAGGCTGATGCCCAGCTTGCGCATCCTGCCGGAGATCCTGGTCAACCGCATCGCCGCCGGCGAGGTGATCGAGCGCCCGGCCGCGGCGGTGAAGGAACTGGTGGAGAACGCGCTGGATGCGGGCGCCACCCGCATCGCCATTGCGATCGCCGGTGGCGGGATCGAACGGATCGAGGTGGTCGATGACGGATGCGGCATGGATGCGGCCTCGCTCGCCCTCGCCGTGCAGCGTCACGCCACGTCCAAGCTGCCAGACGACGATCTGGTCCGGATCGCCACCCTGGGATTCCGGGGCGAGGCACTGCCGTCGATCGGCGCCGCCGCGCGTCTCGCCTTGACCTCCCGCCCCGCGGGCGCACCCAATGCCTGGACCATCGCCGTGGATGGGGGCACGGTTGCCCCGGTGGTCCCCGCTGCCGGCGCGCCCGGAACCCGGGCAGAGATGCGCGACTTGTTCTTCGCCACTCCGGCGCGGCGCAAATTCCTGAAATCGCCGCGCCTGGAAGCCGAACACGCCGAAATGGCGGTGCGCCGCCTGGCGCTGGCCGCGCCGGGCGTGGCGTTCGGCTTCACGACCGATGCGCGCGTGGTCTTCGACCTTCCCGCCCAGGACCGCGCCGCCCGGGCTGCCGCTTTGTTGGGCCCGGATGCCGCCGCGGCGCTGATCGCGCTCGACGCGACCCGGGGGGAGATGCGGTTGGCGGGCTTCGTCGCCTCGCCGGCGGTGACGCGCGCCACCGCCGCTGCCCAGGCGCTGACCGTGAACGGCCGCCCGGTGGCCGATCCGGTGCTGAAAACTGCTTTGCGCGTGGCCTATCGCGCCGTGATCGCCGCCGGCCGCCATCCGGTGGCCGCGCTGTGGCTGGATCTACCGCCCGAGGCGCTGGACGTGAACGTCCATCCGGCCAAGGCCGAACTGCGTTTCCGCGATCCGGGCGAGGTCCGCGCCCTGGTGATCGGCGCGATCGGGCGGGCGCTGGCCGGCGCCGCCGGCAGCGCGGTGCCGCCGGTGCGTCCTCCGCTGTCCTTTCGTTCCCCCGGACGCCTGGGCTGGGGTGCGCGGCCCGCTTGGGGATCGGTGCCGGTTGGTGGGATGCCCGGCGCCGTGAACGGTCTGGCCGAGGCCAGCTTGCCGTTTCCGACCCCGCCCGCAACGGCGCCGGTGGCAAGCGTGGCGCCGAGCGCGGCGCATCCCCTGGGCGCGCCGCTGGGCCAGGTGGCCGACACCTACATCGTCGCGGTTGCCGCCGACGGCGCCCTGGTTCTGGTCGATCAGCACGCGGCGCATGAACGCCTGACGCATGAGGCGCTGGCCGCACAGCTGGTGGCCGGCGGGGTGCGCGCCCAGGCGCTGCTGGTGCCGGCGGTGGTGGAGTTGGCGGCGGCGGACGCGGCGCGGCTGGTTGCCCAGGCCCCGGCGCTGGCGCGGTTGGGACTGGAGCTGGAAGGCTTTGGCCCCGGGACCGTGCTGGTGCGTGCCCTGCCGGCGCTGCTGGGCACGCCCGACCCGGCACCGCTGCTGCGCGACCTGGCCGATGAACTGGCGGAATGGGATGCTGGCGGGGACGGTCCAGGGGATACGCCTGGTGATGGCGAAACCCCGGCCGCGGCGTTGCGGGCGCGGCTGGACGCGGCGCTTGCGCGACTGGCCTGCCACGGCTCGATCCGTGCCGGGCGGCGGCTGCGCGCCGAGGAAATGGACGCCCTGTTGCGCCGGATGGAAGCCACGCCGCGGGCAGCGACATGCAGCCACGGCCGCCCGACCGTCCTCACGTTCGCGGCCGGAGACCTGGCGGCATTGTTCCGCCGCGGCTAGCGGGTGCCTGCATGATGGTAGAGCGGTGTCGATCCTGACCATTGCCGTCGCGGAACATCCATTCGCACGCGCTCCCCGGGAACATGCACCCCATGCGCGCCAGCATCGGAACCCAAGCTGCCCGCGCGCAATGGCAGATTTTCAGGCCGAGATCGGCGGCGGCGCGGCCGGGTCCTTTGGCAACCCGTCGGTCTGCTGGATGATGTTGCTGTAGTCCGCGCCCAGCCGTCCGGCGACCTTGGTCAGCTTCTTGATGGTCTCGTTTTCGGCCTTGATCTCGGCGAGATCGCCGCCGCAGGACGCCAGCGCCTTCGACAGCTTCTCTGCCGCGTCGGCGAATTTATCCAGCCCGGGCGTGGTCGCCTTGGCTTCTTTACCCACCGTGGTGACGTCGGATTTGATTCGCTGGAGCTTGTCCGACATTTTGTCCCAGGCCGTGTAGGCGTCCTTGAGTGCCTTCTTTTGGTCGGCGATGACGTCGCGGCCGTGATCCATCCCCTCGGCGATGGTGCGATATTCGCCCATCGTCTTGTTGATGCGGGTCTGCAGCTTTTTCTGGTCGGCGTCGTACTCGTCGAGCTCCTTCTCCAGCGCCTTGCGGGCGTTGACGATGTCATCGAGCGTCATCTTGGGCATCGGTCTCTCCCGGGGCCAGGTGGTGCGGATCGCGGGCCGGGTTTTAACAAGATGCCTGATGGCCGGCCAGCCGCTGCGAAGCGGCATTGCGCCCGGGTGTTTCCCGCCGACATTCCCAGTTTGTTCGGATGTGGGGGATGGTGCGCGAGGCCGGACTCGAACCGGCAAGGGGTTGCCCCCGGGGGTTTTTGAGACCCCTGCGGTTACCATTTCGCCACTCGCGCGCGGCGTGAGTGTAGCGGGTTCGTCCCGCCGTGTCAGCCCAGCCCGGTCAGTGTGCAAACAGATCGGGCGTTTCGTAGCCCAGTAGATCAAGCCGGGCGCGGGCTGGGAGGAACGCAAAGCAGGCGGCGGCCAGCTCGCGCCTTCCCTCGCGGATCAGCAACGCTTCCAGCTTTGCCCACAACGCGTGCAGATGCAGCACGTCCGAGGCCGCATAGGCAAGTTGTTCGGGCGTCAGCTCGGCCGCACCCCAGTCCGAGCTTTGTTGCTGCTTGCTGATCTCCACGCCGAGCAGCTCACGGCACAGGTCGCGCAGCCCGTGTCTATCGGTGAAGGTGCGGACCAGCTTGGCGGCGATCTTGGTGCAGGCGATCGGGGCTACGGTGATCCCCAGACTGTGCTGCAGCACGGCCACATCGAAGCGGGCGAAATGCATCAGCTTGAGGGTGGCGGGATCGGCCATCAGGCGGGCAAGGTTCGGGCAGTCGAAGCCACGTCCGCCGAGCGAGGGGGGGCGTAGCTGCACCAGATGGGCGGTACCGTCGCCCGAGGAGAGCTGCACCAGGCACAACCGGTCGCGATGCGGATTGAGGCCCATGGTTTCGGTATCCACCGCAACCACCGGACCGAACGCCACGTCGGCGGGCAGGTCGTCGCGATGCAGATGCACGACGCCGCCCGGAATGAACTGCGTCACGCTCATGGTGGTGTGGTCCTTGCGGATGGTGCCCAGGAGAAGACTCGAACTTCCACGACCTTGCGGCCACAGGTACCTGAAACCTGCGCGTCTACCAATTCCGCCACCTGGGCATCCGGGGGCATCCGCGGCCGGATAAGCCGGCCGGGAGGAGGCGGCATTTAGGCGGCGCGCGCCGACCCGTCAAGCCCGTGCTTGACACCCCGGCGCTGGGTCGCATCATCGCGCCTTCGTCGAGGGGGAAACGCCGCATGGCCGCGCTGGATCGCTGCTACAATGTCAACGACCTGCGTGAGGCCGCGCGCCGGCGCCTGCCGCGCGGCGTCTTCGAATTCGTCGATCGCGCCACCGAGGACGAGGTGGCGCTGCGCAACAACCGCGCTGCCTTCGAGCGGATCAAGCTGCGCCATCGCGCATTGATGGACGTCTCCGGCCGCAGCACGAAAACCACGCTGTTCGGCAAGGAGATCGCGCTGCCGATGGCGATCGCGCCGACCGGGGCGGCCGGGCTGTGCTGGCACGAGGGCGAGCTGGAACTGGCGAAAGCCGCCGCCGCGGCGCGCATCCCGTTCACGCTTGCCACCGGGGCGATGACCTCGATGGAGAAGATCGCCAAGGAGGCCAATTTCCGACTGTGGTTCCAGCTCTATGTCTGGAAGCAGCGCGAATTGTCGTACCAGTTGATCGAGCGAGCGAAGAACGCCGGGTTCGAGGCGCTGATCGTGACCACGGATACGATCGTGCCGCCGAACCGGGAATACAATGCGCGCAACGGGTTCCTTCTGCCATTCCACCCGACGGCGCGGTTCACGCTGGACATCATGCGCCACCCGACCTGGTTTGCCACCGTGCTGATGAAGTATTTCACGACCATCGGCATGCCGCGCAACGAGAACTACCCGGACCCGTATCGCCGCCCGATTGGCACCGATCCGGGCACGCGCGAGGTGATGCGGCAGGATTCGCTGTCATGGGACGATATCAAGATCTTCCGCGACAAATGGCCGGGTATCCTGATGCTGAAGGGGATCAACCGGGCCGACGACGCGCTGCGCGCGATCAGCGCCGGGGTGGACGGGCTGATCGTGTCCAACCATGGCGGACGCAACATGGACAGCGCGGCGGCGACGATCGACCTGTTGCCGGAAATTGCCGACGCCGTGGGCGACAAGGCTACCGTCATTCTCGATTCCGGGGTGCGCCGCGGGTCCGATATCGCCAAGGCACTGGCCTTGGGGGCGAAATGCGTGCTGACCGGGCGGGCGACCTTGTACGGGACCGCCGTGGGCGGTCAGCGTGGCGCGGCGCAGGCGGTGGGGTTCATCCGCAGTGAACTCGACAAGACCATGGCCTATACCGGATGCCTGCGCCCGGAGGAGATTTCGACCGATATCTTCTTTCCGACCCCCGAGGGGAATCGCCGCGCGGCGCAGTAGCGCGCGGCGATACCGCCGCGCCTACGGCGCCCCCCCGGCTCCCGGCAGCGCCAGCCGCTCGCGCAGCGGCGGCAGCAGCGCCGCGGCGTAGGCGGCGGGATGCCCGATCAGGTAATGCGCGGCCTCCAGGTCCACTTCCTGTCCCACCGCCGCCGGGCATGCCGCGCGGACCGCCACCGCTTCGGCCGGAGGCACCGGCGCGCGCAGCCGCCGTTCCGCCACCAGCGCCCCCAGCATTGGCTGGGTCCCGGCTTCCAGCGCGCCAAGCTGACGTTCCACCGCCGTCACCCCGAGGCTGGTGCAGATTTGTGGCAGCACCCCCACCGCCTGGATCGGCCAACCACGCGGCGCCAACACGCGGCTCCAGGTCACGAACAACTCGCCGCCGCCGGGAAGCCGCGTGAAGCTTTGGACCAGACCTTTGCCGAAGCTGGCGCTGCCCACCACCACCGCGCGGCCCCGGTCGGCCAGGGCGGCGGCCAGAATCTCGGCGGCGCTGGCGGTCCGACCGTCGATCAGCACCACCACCGGCTCACCGGGCGCCAGCTCTCCTGCGGCGGAGCGCCAGATCGTAGAAGCGGCCTGGGCGCGCCCGTCGGTCCGCGCCACCACCCCGGCGCCGAGCAGCGCGTCCGCCACCGCGACCGCCTGGTCCAGCAGGCCGCCGGGATCGCCGCGCAGGTCCAGCACGATCCCATCCGGCGGCTTGCGCGTCGCCATGCCCCCTGCGATCGCCGCGGCGAACTCGGTGTCGGTCGCGCGGTTGAAGCGCGTGATGCGCACCAGCAGCATCCCCGCCAGCCGGTCCGAAAACACGGTGCGCGGCGGCACGCGCACCCGCGCGATTGCGGTGGTCACCGTGCCGCGTCCCGGCACCACCCAGCGCAGCCGCACCGTGCTGCCCTCGGCGCCCGCCAGCCAGCCGGCCACGGCCGCCAGCTTCGCCCCCGCCACCGCGTGTCCGTCCACCGCCAGGATCACGTCCCCCGGCCGCACGCCGGCCCGGCCCGCCGGACCCTGCGGATTGACCCGCCCGGCGATCACCGCGCCGCCGCGTCGCGCCGGGCGCAGCCCGATTCCGGTGCCGCCGCCGCGTGCCGCCTCGTCCGCCGCCGCGGCGCGCGGCGCGATGTAGCGGGAATACGGGTCCATGTGATCGAACATCTCGTCGAAGAAGGACCCCACCACGCCCTCGGTCCCTGCCCGGCGCAGCGCGGGGGAGGCGTTCCACGCCGCTGCCTGGATCGTGGTGGCGAGCGCGGCCCACGCGCCCGCCCGCTCGTCCATCGGCGCGGCCAGTGACAGGACCACGCCGCGGCGCGATGCCAGGATCAGCCGCCCTGAGCGCAGCTCCGCGGTCAGATCCGGATCCAGCGCGGTGATCCCGCGCAGCCCCCACAAGGTCAGTTGCGGCACCGAGACCGGCGCCAGGGCGCGCGGGGCGATGAAGGTCAGGGCGACGGTATAGATTCGCTGCGTCAGCCCGGAATCGAACCCGGGCGCGGCGGACGCCGGCGGCGCCGAACCCGCGAAGGTCAGCAGCAGGAACAGGAAACCGAAGCCTTTCACCGGCGGCGGGACCGTTTCCCCGAATGCTTGCCGCGCGGGATGGGTCGCGGCGGGATGCCCCCCAGGAGCTGGAACACGAGACCGCCGGTGGCCGGGGTCGCCTCCGCCAGCCGAACCTCCAACGCCTGACCCAGGCGGAAAGTCAGGCCGGTGCGGCTTCCGGTCAGGGCGCCCGCGCGCCGGTCATGGTGATAGAAATCATCCGGCAGGGAGCGGCGTGGGACAATGCCGGAGGCACCGTTTTCCGCCAGCGTGACGAAAATGCCGAAACCTGTGACCCCAGAGACACGGGCGGCGAACACGTCGCCCTCCCGTCCATCCAGGAACGAGGCCAGGTAACGGTCCATCGCCTCGCGTTCGGCGGCCTGGGCGCGGCGTTCGGTGGCGGTGACGTGATCGCCGAGTTCGGCCAGATCCGTGCCGGTGCCCGCATGGGGCGCCTCGCCGAGCAGCCCGCGATGCACCACCAGATCGGCATAGCGGCGAATCGGGCTGGTGAAATGCGCGTAGGCACGCAAGGCCAGGCCGAAATGGCCGATATTGTCGGGGGCATACACGGCCTGGGACTGGGCGCGCAGGATCAGTTCGTTGACCATCGGCGCCATGTCGGTCCCGGCGACGCGGCGCAGGATGCGGTCCAGATCGCGCGGCAGGATCCGGTTGCCGGGCGCCAGCGAGAGCTCCATCGTGGCCAGGACGGAACGCAGCTCCTCCAGTTTCTCCGCGGCCGGCGGGGCGTGGTCACGAAACAGGGTGGGGATGCCGCGCGCGGTCAGTTCCTCGGCCGCGGCGACATTGGCGGCGATCATGAACTCCTCGATCAGGCGGTGACTGTCGAGGCGCGGGCGGGGGCGCACATCGGCGACGCGGCCGTTCGGGTGCAGGATCACCTGGCGTTCCGGCAGATCGAGCTCGAGCGTCCCGCGCGCGGCGCGGGCGGCCGATAGCGCGGCGAAGGCGGCATACAGATTGGCCAGTACCGCGATCGGCAGGTCGAGGCGGATGCGGCCGTCCCGTGCCTCCTGCGCGGCTTCGTAGGTCAGCCGCGCGGCACTGCGCATGATCCCGCGCCCGAATCGGTGCGCCGTCTTGTTGCCCTGGGCGTCGATCGCGATCTCGGCGAACAGGCAGGGGCGGTCTTCGCCGGGGCGCAGGCTGCACCAATGGGTGGACAGCGCCTCGGGCAGCATCGGGACCACGCGATCGGGGAAATAGACGCTGTTGCCGCGCGCGCGCGCGGCGCGGTCCAGCGCCGAGCCGGGCAGGACATAATGGGCGACATCGGCGATCGCCACGATCAGGCGGTGGCCGGTGGCGGTGGGTGCGGCGAACACCGCGTCGTCGAAATCGCGCGCATCCGCGCCGTCGATCGTGACCAGGGGGAGGGGGCGCAGATCTTCGCGCCCGGTGGCGTCCGTTGCGCCGGCGGCATCCGCCTCGGCCAGCACGTCGGGATCGAATTCGTGCGGGATCTGATGCGAGGCGATCGCCAGCAGGCTGACGGCGCGCGCGTCCCCCAGACGGCCGAGGCGTTCCAGCACCCGCGCCGGACGCAGGCCATAGCCGGGGCCGGGGAGCGGTTCGGCGAGCACGATCTCGTCCGTTTCGGCATCGGCAGTGGCGCCGTGCGGGACGGTCCATTCGGCGCGGGCGCGGCGATCGGTGGGGGTGATGCGGCCGGCGGCCTGCCGATCGTTCGCGACGGCGCGGAAGATGCCCAGGATGCGGCCGGGTGCGTCCGGCAGGATCTTCACGGTACGGCCTTCATACACGCCCGGCCCGGCGGGACGCAGCCGGGCCAGGACGCGCTGGCCAGGGGCGAGCGCGGGGCGCCCGGCCGGCTCCGGGGCCATCAGAATGCGCGGCGGTGGACCGGGAGCGTCGCCAGGGCTGTTCCTAGGGGTATCGCCAGCGATGGGCCACGTCTCGGGGCGGGCGAGCGCGTCGCCGTCGGCGTCGGACCCGGTGATGCGGACCAGCGCGACAGGGGGAAGCTGGCCGGGAGGCAGCTGGCCGGGGGAACGGCGACCGGGGTGTCTTGGCATCGGGATTCCGGGGGCGCCCGCGACGGGTGCGTCATGCCGGGCTTGACCCGGGTATCTACGCACGAACCGCTTGGCGGGAGAAGCACGCCGCGCCGCATCGATGCTTTGCCAGAATGGAATCCCCGCAACCAAGCGGCCAGGCCGGCGGCGCCCGCTTCACGGCGGCGCCCGGCTCAGCTCTCCAGTTCGCTATCCCAATAGAGGTAATCCCGCCAGCTTTCGTGCAGGTAGTTCGGCGGGAACGCACGGCCCTGGTCCTGCAACTCCCAGGTTGTGGGCTGGCGCGGATGGGCGCGCGGGAACATCGCGCATTCCCGCGGCAGGCGGGAGCCTTTGCGCAGATTGCACTCCCCGCAGGCGGTGACCACGTTCTGCCAGGTGGTCCGGCCGCCGCGCGAGCGGGGGATCACGTGATCGAAGGTCAGTTCCGGGGCCGCTCGCCGGCCGGTGCAATACTGGCAGGCGAATCCGTCGCGCAGGAACACGTTGAACCGCGTGAACGCCGGCCGCCGCGCCGAGGGGATATAATCGCGCAGCGCGATCACGCTGGGCAGCCGCATCTGCATCGATGGCGAATGCACCGCGGTGTCGTATTCCGACAGCACCGACACGCGATCCAGGAACACCGCCTTGACCGCATCCTGCCACGCCCAAAGCGACAGCGGGAAATAGGA